>JAZRJC010000001.1:0-12782 GCA_045645605.1 Eubacteriales bacterium
ACGCGGGCATATCAAACGCCGCAAGGTCAAGCTCCTTTGCCTTTTCCATAATCCGCATTTTAACGCAGAGAGTAACCTTCTCTCCCGTAATTCTCGAAACGGCGTTGTTTATCTGTCCTATTACGTTATTCAAAATGCTGAATATGAGCGTGAAAATCAAGAGAAAGGCGATATTGCCGGTGTCAGGGGAGAGGGTTAAAAATTCCTTTACCGTTTTTCCCGAGCCAAAGCCTACCTGAAGTGCGTTCAGCAAATACTTTGAGATGTACGAGCCTATTATCGGAAGCACACCCTGAAGAAGAGAGATAAGCGACATAACGAAAAGTATCCAATGTCCCGTATCCCAAACGAGCTTTACTATGTATGCCATTCTGCCAAAAAAGCCCGAGGTGATCTCACGAAGGAATCTCGGTATATCACTGAAGGATTTCGGCTTTTCTATCGTTTTATATTGAAAATTTGGTGGGGGAGGTGGCATAATTATCTCCTTTTGAACGTTATCATTAAAATAATTATAACATTTATTGTGGTGCTTGTCAATTATAAATTTGACATTGAAAAACATAGGTTAAGACGGGCAATTTGAAAAAATACAGCTTTCCGTCAAATAAATTGGCGAAAATCTCTTTACAAAATGTAAAAATTAAGGTAAAATATATATAATAGTATTTTTGGAGGTAGATATATGGACGCTGTCAAGCCAAAATATAAAAGAGTATTGTTGAAGCTTTCGGGCGAGGCTCTTGCCGAGGGCTCGGATGGGATTTTGAATCACTCCTTTGTGGCAAAGGTTGCAAAGGTTATAAAAAAATGTCACGATGACGGAGTTGAGATAGCTGTAATCGTGGGTGCGGGAAACATCTGGCGCGGAAGACAGGGAACAGATATGGAGAGAACGAGAGCGGACCATATGGGTATGCTTGCAACCACCATAAATTCTCTTGCTCTTCAGGATGCTTTTATTCACAAGGGACTCGACGCAAGGGTAATGACTGCTGTTGAGATGAACACGTTTGCGGAGTACTATACGATCCGTGATGCAAAGGCTCATCTTGAAGCGGGAAGAGTCGTTATTTTCGGCGCAGGTCTTGGCGCTCCCTATTTCTCAACCGACACAGCGGCGGTTTTGCGTGCGGCTGAAATCGAGGCTGACATTGTTCTTATGGCAAAGAATATCGACGGAATATACAATGCAGATCCCGCAAAGGACAAGACGGCAAAGAGATATGATGAAATTACATATAAGGAGATTCTCGATAAGGAGCTTCGTGCTCTTGATATGTCGGCAACGACCTTCTGTATGGAAAATGATATAAAGCTGTATGCTTTTGCACTGAAGGATCCATACAACATTCACCGTGTAATTATGGGTGAGTCTGTCGGAACGGTCATTCACAGATAAATTCGGAAGTAAAACAAATTGATAATGAATAAATGAAAGGCGGCAGAATGCCGAGGTGAACACTATGAAGCTTAACGTTAAAGATATTGAAGTAAAAATGCAGAAAACTATTGAGTCTCTTGAATATAATCTTTCTTCAATAAGAGCGAGTCAGGCAAATGCAAGAGTTCTTGACAGAGTATCGTTTGAATATTATGGCTCTCCCACACCTCTTTCATCAATGGCGGACATAAGGGTGGCAGATGCAAGAACTCTTACAATAAAGCCTTATGACGCTTCAACCTTGAAGGCTATTGAAAAGGCAATTCTTATGTCTGATATAGGAATCACACCGAGCAACGATGGCTCAACTATCCGTCTTGTATTTCCGCAGCTCACAGAGGAGCACAGAAAGACGCTCACAAAGCAGGTTCAGAAGATGGGCGAGGACGCAAAGGTTGCTATCCGTAATATCCGCCGCGATGCAAACGATATGGCAAAGGATATGAAGAAGAACGGCGAGATGACAGAGGATGAACAGAAGGCATCTGAAAAGAGCATTCAGGACATCACTGATAAGTACACAAAGAATATTGATACGATCGTTTCTGCAAAAGAAAAGGATATTATGTCAGTATAAAATCATAACAGGAATGGGCGGTTATCCGCTCATTTTTGTGAAAAGACCCCTTTGATTTCAAAATAATGGCAGGGATGGTATTAATATGGCGAAAAATGACGAAATAACGAAGCTTATTGACGAAAGACTGACACATATAGCCTTTATTATGGACGGCAACGGAAGATGGGCGCAAAAGCGTCTTATGCCACGTGAATACGGACATAAAAAGGGCGCGGCAAACTTCAAAAAGGTTGTGCAGTACTGCGGCGACATAGGCATTAAGCAGGTGACTGTATATGCTTTCTCCACCGAGAATTGGGGACGGCCGAAGAATGAGGTCGATGCGATTATGAATCTGCTTTCCGACTATCTTGACGATTGTGTTCGGGAAATGGAGGTTCATAATCTGAGATATAAATTTATCGGAGATATGAGCGTATTAAGTGAGGAGCTACAGGAAAAAATACGCTATGTGGAGAAAATATCCGAGAAATACGACAGGCTTTTGAACGTTGCACTAAATTACGGTGCACGTGCGGAGATCGTTCACGCATTCAACGTCCTTGCCGAGAAAAATATGAAGAGCATCACAGAGCAGGATATCTCGGGAGCACTTTACACCTCACACTGCCAGGATCCCGACATTATCGTAAGAACGGGCGGCGATATAAGACTTTCAAACTTTCTTCTCTGGCAGGCACAGTATTCCGAATTTTATTTTACGGATACTCTTTGGCCTGATCTTTCGGAAGAGGATATTGACGAAATCGTCCGTGAATTTTACAAGAGAAAACGCAAATACGGAAAGATCTGATTTGCTTTATGACTGAAAGGATTTTTTGAAATGTTAAAGAGAATTATAACAGGACTCGTGTTAGCGGCGGTATGTATTCCCGTTTTGTATTATTCCGATACCGTGGTTTTCCCGATAGGAATTGCACTTTTTTCACTCATAGGCTCGATCGAGATGATGCGCTGTATAGGAATGTCAAAAAAATATGCTCTGACAATGCCGCTCTTTGCAGCATCAGTAGTCCTTCCTTTTCTGATAAGATACAGCCCTGAAAATATTAAGTTTGCTATTTATTTCTTGCTTATCTACATACTGTATCTTTTTTCAATGGCGGTATTTTCACACGGAAAAATCAAAACAGGAGAGATTTCAACCATATTTTTCACAGGGCTTTACGTAAACGCGGGCTTTGCCTCGCTCATAATTCTTCGAGATTATGAAACGGTTGGAAAATATATTTATCTCCTTGCACTTCTTGGTGCGTGGATGTCGGATATTTTTGCTTATTTCTGCGGAATGGCATTTGGTGAGCACAAGCTTATTCCCGACGTTTCGCCAAAGAAAACGATTGAGGGAAGTGTGGGCGGAATAGTTTTCTGTGCTTTGAGCTATCTTATTTACGGACTTGTTCTGAACAATCACTTTGCTCTGGAGTTTAATCTCGTGGCGCTCACCCTTTTCGGTATTGTGATTTCAATAGTTTCTCAAATCGGTGATCTTGCGGCATCTGTTATCAAGAGAGAATACGGAGTAAAGGACTACGGAAGAATATTCCCGGGTCACGGCGGAGTAATTGACAGATTCGATTCTATCCTTGCAGTTTCTATCGTGCTTATGGTGCTTTTCTACTCGGTAAAAATCGTATAATTTCAGAAATCAGGTTTTGATATGAATGAAAAAATAAAATTTCCGTCAACTATAGTGCTTGGCTCAACCGGCTCTGTAGGAGAGCAGGCTCTCTTTGTTGCGGAAAAGGAAAATATAGTTATTGACGCCGTATCGGCAAATAAAAACTACAAACGCGTTGAAGAGCAAGTGCGAAAATTTTCTTGCTCATCTTGCGCTATGAGCGACGAGGCGGCGGCAGCCGAGCTTAAGGTTCGCATAGCTGACACGGATTGCCGCGTTTATTCGGGCGAGGACGGAATATGCGAAATGATTTCGGATAGCTCTGCCGAGGCGGCTGTTAATTCCATCCTCGGAAAAGCAGGACTTATGCCCACAATATCAACGATAAAAAGCGAGAAACGCCTTGCTCTTGCAAATAAAGAATCGCTGGTTGTTGCGGGAGATATCATTATGCCTATGGCAAAGGAATACGGTGTTGACGTTCTGCCCGTTGACAGCGAGCACTGTGCTATTTATCAGTGTTTAATGAACGGTCGGCGCGAGGACGTGAAAAAGCTGATCCTAACGGCGTCGGGCGGCCCTTTCTTCGGCAAGAAGAGAGAGGAGCTTGAGAAAATCAAGCTCCGTGATGCGCTGGCTCACCCAACCTGGTCGATGGGACAAAAAATTACCATTGACAGTGCTACAATGATGAATAAGGGCTTTGAGGTGATTGAGGCGGCACATCTTTTCGGCTTTTCCGCCGACAAAATAGACGTTGTCGTTCAAAGAGAGAGTATAATTCACTCTATGGTTGAATATGTTGATAACAGTATTATCGCGCAGATGAGCGTTCCCGATATGCGTTTTTGCGTTCAGTATGCACTGACCTCTCCTTTGCGCTCGGCGGCTGTTATTGATGAGCTTGATTTCGGTAAGCTTTCATCAATCTCATTTGCAAAGCCGGATATGGACACCTTCGTTTTGCTGAAGTATGCTCTTGCGGCACTCCGTATGGGGGGCGCTGTTCCTTGCGTCCTTAATGCTGCAAACGAGGTTGCTGTTTCAGCTTTTCTTTGCGAGAAAATTTCCTTTACCGATATTTTTGACTACGTAAGCGAATGTGTTGATAAAATGGCACATTATTCGAGCGCCAAAACGCTTGATGAAATTCTCGCGGCAGATACTTGTGCGAGAGAATATATGGAAGAGTTAATAAGTAAGAAATAAGGGTGTGTTCTGATATGAGGTGGTACTATATTCCGATAGCGCTTTTAGTCTTTGGCATTTTGATTTTTATACACGAGCTTGGACATTTTGTCTTTGCAAGGCTTTTTAGGGTTTCCATCAATGAGTTTTCAATAGGTATGGGGCCGAAGGTTATAAAGAAAAGGTCAAAGAAAAGCGGAATTGCATATTCCTTGCGGCTTCTTCCGATTGGCGGATACGTCAGTATGGTAGGAGAGGATGAGCGCTCGGACGACCCGAATGCATTCGGAAACAAAAGGGTTTGGCAGAGAATTGTGATAACCGTTGCAGGAGCGTTTATGAACGTTATTCTCGGATTTATCCTGATGTTTATAATCGTTTTTGCAACAAAATCCTTGGCATCAACTACCATCTATGATTTTACTACTGACGCAGTAAGCTTTGAATACGGGCTTACTAAGGGCGACCGAATTACAAAGGTAAACGGCACGTCTGTAAATACGGGAAATTCGCTCTTTTATGAGGTTATGCACGACGGTGGCGCGCCTATTGACTTTACCGTTATCCGTGACGGTGAGGAGATTTTGATTGAGAAGGTTGAATTCAAGCGGGAAACAGAGCAGGGTGTTACTCTCGGCTCTCCCGATTTTATCGTGTATTCCGAGGATGCAACCTTTCTGAATCTGATGAAGCACTCATTTTCCCGTTCCGTTTTGACAGTTAAGATGGTTTGGGATTCGATAGTTGACCTTATAAGTGGTAAATTTGGAGTCGAGGCGGTTTCGGGGCCTGTCGGTACTACGAGCGTGATAGGAGATGCGGCGTCACAGGGCATCTCAAATCTTGCGTATATAGTTTGCGTGATTACTATAAATCTCGGAATTATGAATTTGTTGCCCTTTCCCGCGCTTGACGGTGGAAGACTTATATTTCTTTTGATTGAGCTTGTCAGCCGAAGGAAAATCAAGCCTGAAATCGAGGGATATATAAACCTTGCAGGAATAGTTTTTCTTTTTGGACTCATGATTTTAATAACGTTTAAGGATATTTTAGGGTTATTTTAATGAAGTATAATGATGTAAGAAAAGTAAAAAGAGAAGTGAAGATCGGCGGTATTGCCATTGGCGGCAAAAACCCTATTGCGATTCAGTCTATGACCAATACCGATACGTGTGATTTTGACGCTACATTTCGTCAGATTACAGCGTTGAAGGAGGCTGGCTGCGACGTTGTGAGAATTACCGTGCCAAGCCTTGAGGCAGCGGAAACGGTAAGGCTCTTAAAGGAAAAGGAGATCGGAATTCCGATCGTTGCCGACATTCATTTTGACTATAGAATCGCACTTCGCTGTGCGGAATACGGCATTGATAAAATAAGAATAAATCCCGGAAACATCGGTGAGGATGAGAGGGTAAAGCAGGTGGCAGACGCTTGTCGTTCCCGAAATATTTCTATCCGAATCGGTGTCAACGGCGGCTCGCTTGAAAAGAATATTCTTGCAGAATTTGGTGGCCCCACTCCCGAAGCACTTGCAAAGAGTGCTATGTATCATGTATCTTTACTTGAGAAATTCGATTTTTACAACACAGTTATCTCGATAAAGGCGTCCGACGTTCCGACTATGATCGCGGCGAACCGTCTTGTTTCTTCTCTTTGCGATTATCCCTTGCATATAGGCGTTACCGAGGCAGGAAACAGCAATTCGGGGCTTATCAAAAGCTCTGTCGGCATAGGTTCTCTTTTGTGTGACGGCATAGGGGACACGCTTCGCGTTTCTCTTACGGCAGACCCAATTGAAGAAATCTCGGCGGCAAAGAGGATTTTGTCGGCCGTTGGTATTTCGGGTCAAAGTGGAATGAATATCGTCAGCTGTCCGACCTGCGGAAGAACGAAAATTGATTTGATAAAGCTTTCGGGAGAGTTTGAGAAGGCGGCAGGCGACGCAGGTCTTCTTGATTTTCCGATAAAGGTCGCTCTTATGGGCTGTATAGTTAACGGGCCGGGTGAGGCGCGTGAGGCTGATATCGGAATTGCGGGAGGAGTCGGCGAGGCAGCGCTTATTTCTCACGGAGAGATTATAGGAAAAATTCCTGAGGACAAAATAATTCCCGTACTTATTGATGAAATAAAGAAGATAAAATCAAAAGGGTAAAAAATGGCAGAAAAAACTTTAATTGAGTTGCTTAAGCGATATGAGCCGGACGAGAGAAGCAGGGAGCTGCTCCTCTCTGCCGGGGATACTGTCGTTAAAGCAGACAAAAATGCGAAGGTGCTTCAAATAGAGGCGTCTTTCCCGAAAATTGTCGATAAAAGGAAGCTATACAGAATTGAAGAAGGAATAAGAGAAGCATATTCTTTAAGCTCGGTGCGAATTTTGCCGAAATACGATGCCTCTCTTTTTTCCTACGACTATATTCCCGAGGTGCTTCTTGAAACGGAGCGCAAGGGAAGTGTTGCAAAGGGATTTTTCAGTAAATATGAGATAAAAACCGAAGGAAACGAAATTACCATTGAAATTCCTTTCACAAACGACGGAATCGACTTTATCTATGATGCGAAAACACCCTCTGTAATTGAAGGAATTATCCGAGGCGAATTTGGTCTTGCCTATAACGTTAACATTAAGCGCTCGGAGACTCTGAGGGCTGAAGATATTGCGGCTGAGCGTTTGAGGCAGATGGAGAACAGATATAATTATATGCCCAAAGCACAAGGCGGGGAGGTCTCGGAGGGAGAGGGGACGTATCTGCCTCAAAACCGAGTTGAAACGCTTTATGGCGGAATAGACGGTATTCCGAAAATCGACGAAAAAACGGTAAGTATAGGTGCAAGGACATTTGATTTTTCAGAGTCTGAATATTCGTGGGGCGACCCTTTTGAGATAAAGCCTATTGGAATTACACAGGTTAAAAGATCGGGTGAGACTGTAACTGTTGTCGGTGAGGTCTTTTATTATAACAGTGAAACGACGCGAAACAGCCAGACCCATTATAACGTAATCTTTGGTATTTTTGACGGATATACCTCAATTGACGTTATAGCCCAGAACGTTCCCGAGGATATCAACAAAAAAATGGGGAAGGTGTTCGGCATAGGAACAACACTGGCACTTTGCGGTAAGGTAATCGAGGGCGACGGACTGCCCTTTATGGGCTACAAGTCAAAGGACGGCAGTCATATTGACGACCTTGTTATCATACTTGACAAGGCAGCCACGATTAAGAAGATAGGCAGAATGGATAATGCTCCCGAGAAGAGAGTTGAGCTTCATTTACATACGAATATGTCAACGATGGACGCTGTAACCCCGGTTGCCGATGCTATAAAATTGGCGCAAAAATGGGGACACGGTGCGATAGCTGTAACAGACCACGGAAACGTGCAGAGCTTCCCTGACGCTATGCTTTGCTCCGAGAAGATCGGAATGAAGGTTATTTACGGTCTTGAGGCGTATTTTGTAAACGATTCAAAGGGAGGCCTAGGCACCGGCTACAGCGGCTCGTTTGACGACGAGATCGTAATTTTCGATATAGAAACGACAGGTCTCTCGCCCGTTGCCTGCGGAATTACCGAGATCGGTGCTGTTAAGATAAAGAATAAAAAGATAGTTGATAAATTTAATACCTTTGTAAATCCCGAGCGTCCGATACCCGAGAATATAGTAGCTCTTACGGGTATTACTGACGAGATGGTAGCTGACGCTCCAAAGGTTCGCGAGGCACTCGTATCCTTCTTTGAATTTATCGGCAATTCCTTACTTATTGCTCACAACGCAAGCTTTGACACGGGCTTTATCCGTCATTATGCAATCGAGAGCGGACTCAAATTCAGCAATCCGTACGTCGATACCCTTGCAATTTCAAGGTTTTTGAATACAGACCTCAAGAATCACAAGCTCGATACTCTTGCCGAATACTATAATCTTGGAGAGTTTAACCACCACCGTGCTTGTGACGACGCCGAGATGCTTGCATATATTTTCTTTGCTATGTGCGAGAAAATGGCGAAGTTTGAATGGAAGGATTTTGGTACGCTCAACCGTGAAATGATAGGAAACACAGACCCACTGAAGCTTCCGACCTATCATCAGATAATCCTTGTTAAAAATCTTGACGGACTACATAATCTTTACCGTCTTATAACTATGAGCTATCTTGATTATTTCAAGCGCAATCCGAGAATACCGAAAAGTCAGCTTGAAAAATACAGAGATGGACTTATTATCGGCTCTGCGTGCGAGGCGGGCGAGCTTTTCCGTGCGGTTCTTGAGAACGCACCCGACGATGAAATTGAGGAAATTGTAAATTTCTACGATTACCTTGAAATACAGCCTATCTGCAATAACAGATTTCTGATAGCGGAGGGCCGAGCAAAGAACGACGATGACCTTCGCGCACTCAACAGAAGGATAGTTGAGCTTGGCGAAAAATACGGAAAACCGGTTTGTGCTACCTGTGACTCGCACTTTCTTAACAAGGAGGACGAGATCAGCAGAAAGATTCTTTTGAGCACTCTTAAATTCAAGGATGCCGACCGTGATGTTGGACTTTACCTTCGAACAACTGAGGAGATGCTTGAGGAGTTTTCCTATCTCGGAGAGGAAAAGGCGTACGAGGTTGTTGTAACGAATACTAATAAAATCAACGATATGATCGAGTCGGTACGACCTATTCCGAAGGGCTCATTCACTCCCAAAATGGAGGGGGCAGAGGAGGATCTGCAAAATCTTTGCTGGACGAGAGCAAAGAGCATTTACGGAGATCCGCTTCCCGAAATCGTTGAGAGGAGACTTGATAAGGAGCTGACCTCAATTATAAAGAACGGCTTTGCGGTGCTTTATATGATCGCGCAAAAGCTCGTTTATTTCAGCGAGAGTCAAGGATATCTTGTAGGATCGAGAGGCTCTGTAGGCTCGTCTGTCGTTGCCAATATGGCGGGAATTTCTGAGGTTAACCCTCTGCCGCCTCACTACGTTTGCCCCAAATGTAAATGGAGCAGATTTATCACCGACGGCTCATTCGGATCCGGCTTTGACCTACCTGACGATTACTGTCCCGAGTGCGGTGAAAAGCTTGTAAGCGATGGTCATGATATTCCCTTTGAGACCTTCCTCGGATTTTACGGAGAAAAGTCTCCTGATATCGACCTTAACTTTTCAGGTGAAGTGCAGGGAAGAGTTCATAAATACACAGAGGAGCTTTTCGGTAAGGAAAACGTGTTCCGTGCAGGAACGCTTGGCACTCTTGCCGACAAAACCGCCTTCGGATACGTTGCAAAATATCTTGAATCAAAGAATCTGAAGCTCGGTGTTTCCGAGGTCAATCATATGATAAGCACTCTTGTTGGTGTCAAGAGAACGACGGGACAGCATCCGGGTGGAATTATAGTTGTTCCGAGAGAATACTCGGTTTACGATTTTACACCTATTCAGCACCCTGCGGATGACCCCGATTCGAATATTTTTACAACGCACTATGCCTTCTCGTATCTTCACGATACTATTCTGAAGCTTGACGAGCTTGGACACGATGTACCTACGAAATATAAGATGATCGAGCGCTTCAGTGGAACGAACGTTATGGAGGTTCCGATGAATGCCCCCGAGGTTTATAAGCTGTTTGAATCGACCGAGCCGCTTGGCGTTACGGCAGAAGAGATAGGCGTTCCTCTCGGTACTCTTGGACTTCCCGAGTTCGGTACTAAATTTATTCAGCAGGTTTTGCTTGATGCGAAGCCAAAGAACTTTGCCGATCTTTTGCAGATTTCGGGTCTTACTCACGGCACGAACGTTTGGCTTGGAAATGCCCAGGACCTTATTAAAAAGGGTATTTGCGATATTTCAAAGGTTATCGGAACACGTGACGGTATTATGCTTGACCTTATCCGTTACGGAATGGAAAACGATATGGCATTTAAGATAATGGAGTCTGTTCGTAAGGGAAAGGGACTCACTCCCGAATGGGAGGAAGCGATGATCGCTGTCGGTGTTCCCGATTGGTATATCGAGTCTTGTAAGAAGATCAAATATATGTTCCCGAAGGCACACGCGGCGGCATACGTTATGTCGGCTATCCGTCTGGGCTGGTACAAGGTACATATGCCCATTATGTTCTACTGCGCTATGTTCACGGCGGCAGGCGGTGAAGTTGATGCGGAGATAGTTATGGGTGGACAGCGAAACGTCAAGATGGTTATTGACGAGATCGACAGAAAAGGAAGAGATGCAACTGCCAAGGAAAAGGGGCAGGCGAGCACGCTTCTTCTTGTTCACGAATGTATGGCAAGAGGAATAAAATTCTTAAAGATCGACATCAACAAGTCGGACGCAAAGGCATTTAAGCCCGAGGACGGAGCAATTCGCTTGCCATTTTTGTCGCTTGCGGGACTTGGAGAGAGCGTTGCTATGAATATTGTTGAAGCAAGAGAGGTCGAGCCGTTTTTCTCTGTTGAGGATATGCAGATAAGGGCGAAGGTTTCAGGCTCGATTACAGAGCTTTTGCGTAAGGTCGGCGCTCTTGACGGCGTTAACGAAACAGACCAGCTGACAATGTTCTGATTTTAATTAAGAATAAAGTAAAAAAGAAGCACTCCGATATATCGGAGTGCTTCTTTGTATGTAAGATTATCTCTTTGAGAGAACCTCGTTTTCGTATTTTTCGATTTCAGAGAACCATTTTTCGTCGGCACAAACCCCGCATCTTTCGCAGAATTCAGCCCAAACGTCAGCGTAAGGATAGAATTTAAGCTCCTCCTGAATTGCCATAAGCTTTGTGAAGTTGCCGCTTTCCTGATAGTCCTTTAAGCAGCTGGGTGTGAGGAGAGCCATAAGAAGTGCCTTCTGGAAGTTTCTCATACCAACAACCCAAGCGGAAATTCTGTTAATGCTTGCATCGAAATAGTCAAGTCCTACGAGAACTCTGTCAAGAGCGTCGTTGCGAACGATCTCCTTTGCGATTTCCTTTGTTTCATCGTCAAGAAGAACAACGTGGTCACTGTCCCAACGAACGCCGCGAGTTACGTGCAAGGCAACCTTGTCGCCAAAGAGAAGCATTGCTGAAAGTTTATCCGAAACCACCTCTGTCGGATGATAATGTCCGTTGTCCATAAGGCTAAGTATACCGTTCTTTGCCGCATAATTGATTGTAAATTCGCTTGAGCCGACGGTGTATGATTCAAAACCGATACCGAACACCTTTGATTCAAGAGAGACATCAACAAGGCTCTTATCGTAGCCGCAAGCAAGAATTTCATCAAGAGATTCCTTAAAGCGGCGGCGGGGAGCAAGACGGTCTGCAGGAACGTCCTTCATTCCGTCGGGAATCCAGATGTTCATAAGGCAGGGAGTGCCAAGCTCACGGGCAAAATATTCGGAAATTCTGATACAGGCGATACAGTGGCGAATCCAGAATTTTCTCACGTTCTCATCGGGGCTTGAAAGGGTCAGACCCTTTGCCATAGGATGAGCGAACATCGTTGGGTTAAAATCAAGCCCCAAGCCTCTTGCCTTTGCAAACTCTACCCATTTTGCAAAGTGACGGGGTTCAAGAGTATCTCTGTCCGACGTGTCGCCGGGCTCTTTTATTGCATAGCAAGCGTGAAGATTGATTCTGTGAGTACCGGGGATGAGGGACAACGCTTTGTCGATATCCGCCATAAGCTCCTCGGGATTTCTTGCGGCACCGGGATAGTTACCCGTTGTCTGAATACCGCCGTCAGCACCGTTTGAGCCGTCGAATCCGGTTACGTCATCGCCCTGCCAGCAGTGCATAGAAATTGCTTTTCCCATAAGGGCAGAAATTGCCTTTTCTGTGTCTACGCCGATCTCGGCATAGCGTGCTTTTGCATATTCGTAACGATTGTTAGACATATACCCTCCAAGATATTATAATTTTCTACCTAAATTATATCACATTTTTTGAAAAAGTCAATAATAAATAAATTTTTAACAG
>JAZRJC010000002.1:0-11957 GCA_045645605.1 Eubacteriales bacterium
GCTCAATGAAATGGTTAAGGAAATTATAAAATCAATCTGATAATTTTAATATTTAAGACAGAGAAATCAAAAAATTCTCTGTCTTTTTTTACCAATTTTCAAGGTACAAACAATCCTTGTCTCAAGAACGCCTAAAATACCCAAAAATCAAGAAATTTAGGTAAAATCAGTATAAAAATCTGTGGAAAACTCTTGCAAAGATATATAATATATGTTATAATATAATATATATATAATCTTTAAGAAAAAATTTATCCCCGTTTCTTTTTCAAACTGACATTTTCCTGTCAGTCACAAGCGTTTTGTACGTGGTATAATATGCGTACAAACTAAAAAAGAAAGGAAAAAATATGAACTACACATTAAAAGACATTACTGAAATTTGGGAACAGGTTAAGGTTGACTTCGTCGAGATGGACGGATTTCCGCAGTCAACTGCCGACCTATGGTTCGAGGAGCTTGAAATAACCGAGCTTAAGGATAATAATATCGTTATCCTCTGTAAGTCGGCATTTAAGCTTGATTTTATCAAAAAGTATATCCCAACTATCGAAAACGGCTTTGCAAGAATCACAGGAGAAAATTTCACGGCAACTCTTATTTGTAATGAAAAAACAGCTGTGCCAGAAATTAAAATTTCAAGTGAGGACGAAAATTCAAAGCCTGTCAGAAAATTCGGTGCTCCCGCCGTTAAATTTGACTACACCTTCGATAACTTTATCGAGGGAAGCTCAAATACCTTCGTTCGTGCAGCCTGCTGGGCTGTTGCCGAAAACTGCTCCGCCTCTGCCGATAAATTTACGGCGTCGGCTTATAACCCGCTTTTCATCTATGGCCCCAGCGGTATCGGTAAAACCCACCTGATGTACGCTGTCTTAAATAAGGTTAAAGAGGAAAATCCGAATATTAACATTATTTATATCAAGGGTGCTGATTTCACAAATCACCTCGTTGACAGCCTCGGAAAGCAGGAAATGAACGAATTCCGCAAAACCTATAACTCATGCGACTTGCTTATTATCGACGATATTCAGTTTATCGCAGGCAAGACCGCAACTCAGGAGGAATTTTTCCACACATTCAATTCTCTCTATGAGAACGGAAAGCAGATAATTCTCACCTCCGACCGTCCGCCAAGAGAAATAAAGCCTCTTGAGGACAGACTTAAATCACGATTTGAAATGGGTCTTATTGCGGATATTCAGCCGCCGAACCTTGAGCTTCGTATTGCTATCATTAAAAAGAAGGCGGATTTTGCAAACCTTTCTCTTTCTGATGACGTTCTCCTTTTCCTTGCCGAAAATCTCAGAACGAATATCAGACAAATCGAGGGTGCTATCAAAAAGCTCACAGCTCACGCATTCCTTCTCGGTAAGAAAATCAATATTGACGTTACAAAAAGCCTTTTAGCAGAAATTCTCGGCGGTCAGGAGCCTATAAGCGTTACGGTTGATAAAATCTTCGCATCAGTCTATAAGCGTTACGGCTTCAAAAAGGAAGAGCTTATAGGAACAAAGCGTACAAAGGAATTGGCGATGGCTCGTCATATAACTATATACCTTATCCGTCAGATTACCGAAATGTCTCTGCCAAATATAGGTAAGATCTTCAACCGCGACCATTCAACAGTTCTTTCCTCAATAGATAATATCGAAAAAAGACTGATCAACGATAGTATGTTAAGTATGGAGCTGAACGATATAATAAAGGAAGTTACAGAGGTTGCATAAGCCTTTTCAACAGCTGAAAAATTTTCAACAGGGAAAAACAAAATCTTTTCCACAGGCTCACTTATCTGATTTTTACAAGCGGAAAGAAAAAAGTAAAAAATCTTTTCAACAGTAAAAATTAAAATTTCAACATATCAAACATATTCAACAGCTAAAATTTTTCCACAGATAAGAAAAAATCAGCCGATTTTTTGGCTTTTTATTCAAAAAAAGAGCTTTTTTCGAGTAAAACCGACGTCGGAAAACGTCGTACTCGACTTTTCCACAAAAAAGAAACAGTATTTCGTCAGGCTTTCTGACAGATTATAAACATCAATGACCCCGTTTTTTTCCTTTGTTTCCAAAGGTCAGAGCACTTTTCAACAATTACAACAGCCCCTATTATAAAGACTACTAATTCTATTCATTCAATTCATTCTATTCTTTCTTTTCGCGAGCGATATCTGATAGCAGATGCGGAAAAGAAAACAATTCATTTTTTGTCTGTATGGAGGTAAATATGAAAATAGTATTAAACAGAATCAGAACAGCTAATGCAATAGCTCCTATTATGGCAACGGCTCTTAACCGTTCAACTATCCCTGCCGTTGAGGGAATCTTAATCGAGGCTAAAAAGCCCAATATCTGCGTTTTTACAACATACGACCTTGAAAAGGGTATGAGAACTAAAATTGAAGCCGAGGTTATTGAGGAAGGCTATTACATCATTAACGCTCAAAAGTTTATTCAGACTCTTCGCGTTATGGAAAGCGACGAAATTACTCTCACTGTTGACGAAAGAATGATTGCAACTATCGTCAGCGGAACGTCAACCTTCAGCCTTAACGCTCTTGACGGCGAGGACTTCCCCGAGGTTCCCTCCCTTAAGAGTGAAATGAGCTTCTTCTTAAAGGAAGGTATCTTTAAGAGGATGATATCAAAAATCAGCTACGCTATGGGTACGGTTGACCTTCGTCAGGTGCTTAATGGCTGCTTCGTTCACGTTGAGGACGACGAATTGCTTGTAGTTTCCTGCGATACCATAAAGCTTGCTAAATGCTATCGTGAGGAGGATATCAAAACGGGTAACGAAAAGGACACCTATATACGTTATTCCTTTATTCTCCCCGTTAAGACAGTTAACGAGGTTTACAGACTCTTATCGGACAACGATGAGGAAACAATGAAGGTCTACCTTATGAGAAAGCATATCGTATTTGAAATTGGCGATATTGTGTTCTTCTCAAGACTTATCGAGGGTGAATATATTGATTACGACAGAGTAATTCTCACAAACCATAAGATCTTTGCAACGGTTGATAAGGACGTTCTTCTTAACGCTCTTGACCGTGCGTCACTTATAACAGAGGAAAAAATCACCGGTAGTGTGCCTTCAAACGTTAAGCTTACCATTGAGGACGGGATTCTTAAAATATCCGCTATATCGAAAAATGGAAGCTCCTACGACGAAATTCCCGTTGAGCAGGAGGGCGATAATATAACTATCGCATTCAGAAACAGATATTTAATTGATTCTATTCGTTCTTGTGATACTGATAAAATTAAAATATCACTTTCTTCGCCCTTGACGAGCGTAAATATCGAGCCTGTTGACGGCGACGAGGCGTCGAAGGAAATTTATATGCTTTTGCCTGTTAGAATGAAGGATTAACCTAAAAAACACCCCAAGGTGAAAGTTTTTCGCCAAGCCTTTTTGAAAAAAGGCGGCGAGGGGTATGGGGGCGAGGAGCCCCCCGATACAAACAAGGAGATATTATGATTTGTAAAAGAGTTGTGATTAAGAATTATAGAAATATCTCCGAGGCGGAAGTTGACTTTTGTGACGGGCTTAACGTTTTAATTGGAAACAACGCGCAGGGAAAGACAAATTTAATCGAGTCTATTTACCATATAGCACTTGGCAAGCCGTTCAGGTTTGGCAAGGAAAGCGACCTTATAAGATTCGGAGAAGAAAACGCGAGGATACAGCTCTTTTTTGAAAGCGAAAAAAGGCAGAGGACGCAAAACATTTCCTATAATTTAGCGTTGGGAAAGAGAAAAACGGTAACGTTAAACGGAGTAAAGATGACGAAAACGGCTGATTTTATCGGCAACGTCAGAGTTGTTTTATTCTGCCCCGAGCATCTTGAGATAGTAAAGGGAGGGCCGTCCGTCCGCCGTGATTTCACCGACGTTGCGATATCACAGCTTCGTCCTGTTTACGTCCGCGACCTTATAGAATTTGAAAAAAATCTTAAAAACAGAAACGCGATTTTGAGCGAGGCGCAGGAAAACAACACCAACAAAATTGACATAGATTCCTTCAGCGTCTGGTCGGAGATGGTTGCGCGTCACTCGGCGAGAATCAGCTATTTTCGCGAAAGCTACATAAAAAAGCTATGCGACAAGGTAAACGTCATCTTTGGCGAGATGACCGATGGCAAAGAAAGGATAGAAATCATCTATTCGTCGTCGATATCGAAGCTGCTACAGGAGGGCGAGGACCATTCGGATATGCAAAAAACCGCACTCCTATATTCAAAGCGGCTGCAGGAAAATCTTGAAAAGGAGATTTTGGCAGGTACAACTCTTTACGGAGCTCACCGCGACAACATAGAGATCCTAATCAATGGTCAGAACGCAAGGCTCTTTGCCTCGCAAGGACAGCAGCGGTCGATAACGCTTGCCCTGAAGCTTGCCGAGAGCGAAATCTGCCTTGAAGATTCGGGAGAATTCCCCATTCTTCTTCTTGACGACGTTATGAGCGAGCTTGACAAAAAGCGGCGCGAATATCTGATGAATTATCTTCGCGGACGTCAAGCAATAATCACGACCTGCGA
Organism: Eubacteriales bacterium; assembly: GCA_045645605.1. Lineage (GTDB taxonomy): Bacteria > Bacillota > Clostridia > Oscillospirales > CAG-272 > SIG710. The sequence goes on from JAZRJC010000002.1 coordinate 4,550, forward strand.
GGGAATTTCGGGCGAGGATCAAATCGACTCCTCCTTCCCTTATGAAAATGCAAACGTAATATTCGTCAAAAACGGAGAATATTCTCCTTTTAGCAAAATACAGTCTTAAAAAGAGAGGCTTATATGTTTTTACACGTCGGAAACAACAAAAATATCCGTGAGAGCAACATTATCGGAATTTTCGACACGGACAACGCAACCGTTTCACGTGAAACAAAAAAATATCTCCGGGAGGCAGAGCGCGACGGACTTTGTGAGTCTGCAACCGATGAGATTCCAAAATCCTTCATCATCTATTCGGGCTTTGAAACCGAATTTGCGGAGAGAGGTAAATATAAGGTCTGCTTTTCCCAGATTTCATCGTCGGCTCTTGTCGGAAGAATCGGAAAAATCGACTGAAATATATTCAAAATAAAAAATAACAACCATTAAATAAAAACGAAAGGACAAAACAAAATGTCAACAAACGAAAATCACGTCTATACCGAGAACCAAATACAGGTACTCGAAGGACTTGAAGCTGTAAGAAAGCGTCCGGGTATGTACATCGGCTCAACCAGCGAGCGAGGTCTTCACCATCTCGTTTATGAGATTGTGGATAACTCGATCGACGAGGCTCTTGCCGGTGCTTGCTCAAGTATCGAGGTGATCCTCCACGCCGACAACTCTGTTTCAATAAGAGACAACGGTCGAGGTATCCCGAGTGCAATTCACCCGAAAATGGGCATTCCTACCCTTGAGGTCGTATTTACAGTTCTTCACGCCGGAGGTAAGTTCGGCGGCGACGGATATAAATTTTCAGGCGGTCTTCACGGCGTTGGTGCGTCGGTTGTTAACGCTCTTTCGGAATGGGTTGAGGTCTATAACTGCCACGAGGGACGTAAATATACCGAGCGTTTTGAGAGAGGTAAGGTCGTTCGTGCGTTTAAGGACGAGGGCGCGACCGATGAGCACGGACTCTACGTTCGCTTTATGCCCGATAAGGAGATATTTACAGAAACCACCGTATTCAATTACGAAACTCTCCTGACCCGTCTTCGCGAGCAGGCGTACCTTAATGCAGGTGTAAACATCATTCTTCGCGATGAGAGAGGCGAGGAGCCGCGTGTTGACGACCTTAAATATGACGGCGGTATCATCTCATACGTTGAGGATATCGTTGCAAAGAGAACAGACGACCCTATTCATAAGGAAGTTATGTATATGAAGGCAGAGCGCGATAATCTCGTTGCCGAGGTTGCTTTACAATATACAACTGCATATTACGAGTCTATCGTAACCTTTGCAAATAATATCAACACCATTGAGGGCGGTACTCACGACGTGGGCTTCAAGACCGCTATCACAAAGGTTCTTAACGATTACGGTAAGAAATATAATATTCTGAAAAACGAGGAAAAGCTTTCCGGCGAGGACGTTCGTGAGGGTGTTACCGCTATCGTTTCCGTAAAGATAACAGACGCGCAGTTTGAGGGTCAGACGAAGACAAAGCTCGGAAATTCCGAGATGCGTCCCTTCGTATATAACCTCGTAACCACTAAAATGGCTGAATATCTTGAGGAAAACCCCGCTGCGGGCAAGTCTATCGTTGAAAAGGCTATCGAGGCAACACGTGCGCGCGAGGCGGCAAGAAAAGCAAGAGACGCAACACGCCGTAAGGGTTTCCTTGAGAGCGGCTCAATGCCGGGCAAGCTCTCTGACTGTCAGGAGAGACGCGCCGACCTCACCGAGCTTTATCTCGTAGAGGGAGACTCCGCGGGAGGCTCTGCAAAGCAGGGCAGAGACAGCCGCTTCCAGGCGATTTTGCCTCTTCGCGGTAAGGTTCTGAACGTTGAAAAGAGCCGTGAGGCAAGCGTTTATTCAAATGAATCGCTTATTCCTATCATTCAGGCTCTCGGCTGCGGTATCGGTAAGGAAAACTTTGACCTCGCGAAGCTTCGCTACGGTAAGATAATCATTATGGCGGATGCCGACGTTGACGGTTCTCATATCAGAATCCTTCTTCTCACCTTCTTCTATCGCTATATGCGTCCTCTTATCGAGGAGGGTCACGTTTATTTCGCTCAGCCGCCTCTCTATAAGGTGTTCAAAGGTAAAAACGTAAAGTACGCATATACCGAGGAGGAAAAGCAGAAATACGTTGAGGAGCTTGGTCAGGGCACGCAGACGCAGAGATATAAGGGTCTTGGTGAGATGAATCCCGATCAGCTCTGGGAAACTACTATGGACCCGCAAAACAGAACCATTCTCCGCGCAACAATCGAGGACGCTATCGCCTGCGACAATATGTTCTCAGTGCTTATGGGCGACAAGGTTGAGCCGAGAAAAGAGTTTATTCTGGAGAACGCAAAGTTTGCTGAAAATTTGGACGTTTAATTAGTGTTTTTAAGATAAAAATGACGCAAAAACAGGAAAAAGTCCAATAAAAACTACAGAAAGGCGAAAAAATAAAAAGTGGCAAAAAATAATGAATATTCGGAGCAGGATATACTGTTTCCGGAGCAGAAAATAGTTGATATAAACATCGAAAAGGAAGTTAACAAGTCCTTTATCGAATACGCGATGAGCGTAATTATGAGCCGTGCGTTGCCTGACGCAAGAGACGGTATGAAGCCGGGTCAGCGTAGAATTATGTACGCTATGTATGAGGACAACCTCACACATCAGAACCCTTACCGTAAGTCAGCGACCACTGTTGGTAACGTGCTTGGTCGTTACCATCCGCACGGTGACGCTGCCGTTTACGGCACGATGGTGCGTTTGGCACAGGATTTCTCACTTCGCTACACTCTTATTGAGGGTCAGGGTAACTTCGGCTCGATCGACGGCGACGGCGCGGCTGCTTACCGTTACACCGAGGCGAGAATGTCAAGAATTGCAGACTATATGATGCGCGATATCGAAAAGGACGTCGTTGATTTCGTTCCTAACTTCGATTATAAGCTGAAGGAGCCTACAGTTCTTCCGTCAAAGTTCCCGAACCTGCTCGTTAACGGCTCGATAGGTATCGCTGTAGGTATGGCGACGAATATCCCGCCTCATAATCTCGGCGAGGTTATCGACGCTACAATTTACCGTATGGAGCACCCCGACTGTAGTGTTGAGGAGCTTATGCAGTACATCAAGGGCCCCGATTTCCCGACGAGTGCAACGATTTACGGCACTCGCGGCATCATCGACGCATACACGACCGGTCACGGACGCGTTATGGTTCGTGCAAAGGCCGAAATCGAGGACGAAAAGCACAGAATTATAGTTACCGAGATTCCTTATCAGGTTAACAAGAGTATGCTTTGTAAGGCTATGGCAGAGCTTGTTAAGCAGAAGAGAATCGAGGGAATTACCGATATCCGCGATGAGTCGGGTAAGGACGGTATGAGAATCGTTATCGAATACCGCCGTGACGCTAACGGACAGATCATTCTCAATCAGCTCTATAAGTACACACAGCTTCAGGACACCTGCGCTATCAATATGCTGGCGCTTGTCGGTAACGAGCCGAAGGTGCTTCCTCTGGCGGCGATACTCGATATCTATATCGACCACCAGAAGAGCGTTATTACGAGAAGAACAAGATTTGAGCTTAACAAGGCTCTTGCAAGAGCACACATTCTTGAGGGCTACAAGATTGCAATCTCAAATATCGATGAGGTTGTGCAGATAATGAAGACGTCTCCCTCGATTCCTGCCTCAAAGGAAACCTTGATGGAGCGCTTCGGACTCTCCGATGCACAGAGTCAGGCAATCGTCGAGATGACTCTTGGCCGCTTGACAGGTCTTGAAACCAAGAAGATCGAGGACGAGCTTACAAAGCTTGAGGGCATTATCGCCGACCTTCGCGATATTCTTGCAAATGAGGTAAGAGTCAGAGAAATTATCGCCACCGAGATGAACGAGATAAAGGATAAGTTCGGGGACGAGAGAAGAACAGACATCGTTGAGGCTGTTGACGAAATCGACCTTGAGGACCTTATCGAGCGTCACACCTGCGTAATTACTATGACATCTGCAGGATATATCAAGCGTCAGCCCGTTTCTGAATATAACGCACAGAACAGAGGCGGTATGGGTAAGATCGGTATGACCACGAAGGAAGACGATTACATCGAAAAGGTAACCGTTATGAACAGCCACTCTTACCTTATGCTCTTCACAAACACGGGTAGAGTTTACACAACAAAGGCATACAGAATCCCCGAGGCCTCAAGAACGGCAAAGGGTATGAATATCGTAAACATTCTCGATATGCGTGAGGACGAGAAGATCACAGCCATTATCGGCTTGCGCGCGTTCTCTGACAGCGAATATCTCACGATGATTACGAAGCGCGGTGTTATCAAGAAAACTCTCCTCTCTGAATATGAATATCAGAGAAAGGGCGGTAAGATTGCGCTTAATCTCGACGAGGGCGACGAGCTCGTATCCGTTCTTCATACGAAGGGCGACAACGATATCATTATCGCATCTCACGAGGGCAGCTGTGTTCGATTCAGCGAATCAAACGTTCGCGCGATGGGCAGAACTGCACGCGGTGTACGCGGCATGAAGCTTCGCGACGAGGACTATATCAAGGGCGTAGCTATCGTTGACGACGAAAAGAAGCTCTTGACTATCACCGAGCGCGGTAAGGGTAAGAGAACCGAGTTTGCCGACTTCCGTAATATGAAGAACAGAGGCGGATTTGGATACGCTTGTCATAATATAACCGAGGATACGGGACTTATCGCAGGAATTGCAGCCGTTTCCGACGATGACGATATTATGATTATCACAGATAAGGGTACTATCATTCGTACAGCGGTTGATAGCATTAACGTATATTCAAGAACGGCGTCGGGCGTTAAGGTTATGAACGTTGACGATGATGCGGTTATTTCGGGAATTGCAAGAATTTCACCTGAAAGCGAGGTTCGTGCGGCGGCAGAGAGCGTGGACGCGGAAGGTCCTGCACCCGATGAGATTGAAAAGGTCGATTCAAAGCTTGAGGTTAAGATCGAGCTTGAGAACGGCGACGCTGAATATTGATTCACAAATTTATAAATAAGCAAATGGGGTGTCTCGGCACCCCGTTTGGTTATCAAGATTAAAAATTTTGTAGAATACAAAAACTGCCAAAAGCACCTACTCTCTGTAATCAAATAGAATTATCAAAAGCATAGAACTATTCAATTTTTGCATTTTTATTTGAAAGGAAAAGTTGAAAAAAACAGCGATATATAATATATGAAGAAAAAATCAAATTTTAATGCCAAAGTTAAGCATTTTTTGGCACAAAATCAGCTCGAATGCTTTGCGAGTGACGAGATTTGCGACAAATTTTATCAACTCACCGAAATTATGAATGAGGTCGGCAAAAATATGAATCTGACCGCCATTCGTGATGAGGACGGGATAATTTTGAAGCACTACGTCGATTGTCTTTTGGCGGCTGACGAGAAAATTTTGCCGAAAGGCTCAAAGGTTATTGACGTCGGCTGCGGCGCAGGCTTTCCGTCCTTCCCTTTTGCGATTGCCCGTCCCGATCTTGATATCCTCGGGGTCGACAGCACGGCAAAAAAGGTCAACTACGTGAATTCGACTGCGAGAGAGCTGGGTCTTTCAAATCTTCGCGCGGAGTCGTATCGTGCGGAGGAAAAAAGCGGAGGCCCTCTTCGTGAAAGCTTTGATATAGCAACCGCACGCGCAGTTGCGGCGCTTCCCGTTTTGTGTGAGCTTTGTCTGCCGTACGTAAGGGTCGGCGGCTCGTTTGTGGCGCTCAAGGGAAAAACAGGTGATATTGAGCTTGAAAACGCAAAAAACGCTATAAAAACACTTGGCGGTAGCGTTTCGGAGCTGATTCAGGCGAAGCTTGTAGGCGAGGAAGAGGATCAGAACGACCGTACGGTAATTATTATTAAAAAGGTAAAGCCGACGCCAAAGGATTATCCGAGAAAGTACTCGCAGATAGTAAAAGCACCGCTGTAAAGCAAAATAAAATAAAAAGAACAGAGACTACGGATAGCACAGCCGCCCTTGAGGTCTCTGTTCTTTGTTTTTGTGTTTTGAAAAAAATTTTGAAAAGATATCTAAAAAATACTGCATTTTAGAACAGTAAACCCGATTTTTAGGTCTGCAAAAGATGAAAAATCCTATATTACCCGTCAACGAGGGTCAAAAAGAGAGCAAATAAGCCTCGTTTTTTCATTTCTCACCACCCCATTTTGTGACCTGTTTGGCAATTCCCTTGTGTTATAATTTAAGCGTAAATAAAACAGATTACGAGAAAGGAAATCAAAATGACGGAAAAGGCTAACGAAAACAAAATTATGACGTTTGATGAAGAAAAACAAGGCGAAAGATTAAATTATCGCAGAAAAAAGAGGAGACTTGATGGCGAGATAGAGGAATTGGGGAGAATAACCCAAATTCTTGTAGAAAAGATAATTCCAAACCAGTCGCAGCCGCGCTTGAATTTTGAAACGAACGCGATACTTCGCTTGGCAGATTCTATCCGCCGTTACGGAATTTTACAGCCGCTGACAGTCAGGCGTCGCACAGACGTGCTGTCCGACGGGAAGGAGACCACGGAGCACGACGAAAAATTTGAGCTTGTGGCAGGAGAAAGGCGGTTCAGAGCTGCGCGAATGCTTGGGTTTTCCGCTGTTCCTTGCATTATAATTAAAGCGGACACGCAAAAATCCGCTGAATTATCTCTTATAGAGAACCTTTTGCGCGAAAATCTCAATATGTTTGAGACGGCAAATGCGATAAGTAAGCTGACAAGGGAATTTTGCCTGACGCAGGAGGAGGTTGCCAAAAAGCTTTCTATGAGCCAGTCGGCTGTGGCAAATAAGCTTCGCCTATTAAAGCTCGGAGAGGAGGAGCAGAGCGAGATACTCAAAAACGGCTTGACCGAAAGACACGCGCGCGCACTCCTTAAAATCGAAAACGCGGCGGACAGAATAACCGTCATAAATCATATAGTCGCCTACAAATTAAACGTCGGGGCAACCGAAATTTACATAGATAGGCTTCTTGAGGAGCAGTATTTTGAGATGGTTGGTGGCACTGACGCTAATATTGATAAAGAAGACGGCAATAAAGAAAAAATCGGCAGAAAAAAGCCGATTATTAAGGATATACGTCTCTTTTTCAATAGCGTTGAGCACGCGGTTGACATCGTAAAGGCCTCGGGAATAGATATAACCTCTAACAGAAGAGAAACAGACGACGGCATAATTATCGAAATAAATATCCCTAACCCAAGAAATGTTTCACGTGAAACATTGGCAAGAGCATAATCCGGGTGCTCCTTTTTAATCGGGGGCTCCTCGCTTGTATCGGGGGCTCCTCGCCCCCATACCCCTCGCCAGCTTTTGGAAAAGCTGGACCAAAACTTTATAGCAGGGGGTTTTTTGAGGTTTTCAAC
>JAZRJC010000003.1:0-14249 GCA_045645605.1 Eubacteriales bacterium
GGGCAATCAGCTTCTTCAGATTTTCATCTGTGTCCCAAAAATGCACCTTTCTCCAGGGCTTTGGCGCATGTCTTACGTCGTCGATGTATATAGGCTCGAATTTTACAATTCTTATATGCTCTTTTGTGAGATATGAGGGGCGGCTGACGTAAATATCATTCCCCGAGAGCATCTCTATTGCCATATCGGGAAATTCTCGGTATGCAATATCTATAAGCTCACAGCATTCGCTCCCGATTTCAATTGAGAGCAGAGCTTTGTTTGATACGTGGTCATATATATCCATTCCGTTTTGTGCAATAATCGGAAGAGTTGGCATAATTTCGGGGATAAAGCTGCAGGCACTTTTTGGGATTCTTCCGGTTGCAACGGTGAAATCACCGCCATCTTCTACAAATCGGCGAATAGCCTCGGCATTTTCTTTTGAAATTGAGCATTCGGAATTTAGTAACGTTCCGTCAAGGTCTGAGATAAGCAACCAACCGTCAAATTTTTTCATACGTACTCCAAAAAGACTGTCAAAGCGAAATGCTCTGACAGTCTGTTTTTATTTGTAATTATTTATGCGAAATATCCCTCGCGGTAAAGAAGCTCTGCAATAAGAACTGCACCGCCTGCCGCACCGCGGAGTGTGTTATGTGAAAGACCTACGAACTTGTAGTCGTAAACGCTGTCCTCGCGGAGTCTGCCACAGGTAACGCCCATACCGCCGTATATATCGCGGTCAAGAGCTGCCTGAGGACGGTTGTCTTCCTCAAAATACGTGATAAACTGCTCGGGAGCAGAGGGAAGTCCAAGCTCCTGGGGCTTGCCCTTGAATTCGCGCCAAGCCTCGAGGATTTCTTCCTTTGTGGGCTTGTTTGCGAACTTTACAAATACTGCAGCTGTGTGGCCGTCAGAAACGGGAACACGAATGCACTGAGTTGTGATGATAGGCGCTTCAGCCTTCTTAATTTCACCACCCTCAACAGTACCCCAAATTCTAAGAGGCTCCTGCTCGCTCTTTTCCTCCTCGCCGCCGATGAAGGGGATAACGTTGTCGATCATCTCGGGCCATTCGCGGAAGGTCTTTCCTGCGCCTGAAATTGCCTGATAGGTCGTTGCAACGATCTCGGTGGGCTTAAACTTCAAAAGAGGAGTAAGCTCGGGAACGTACGACTGAATAGAGCAGTTAGGCTTAACTGCAATAAAGCCGCGCTTCGTACCAAGTCTCTCTCTCTGGTGCTTGATAACCTCAAGATGAGAGTCGTTGATTTCCGGAATAACCATAGGAACGTCAGGTGTCCAACGGTGTGCAGAGTTGTTTGAAACAACGGGAATCTCCGCTTTTGCGTATGCTTCCTCAAGAGCCTTTATTTCGTCCTTCTTCATATCAACAGCGCAGAAAACGAAACTTACAAGAGGCTTGATTTCGTCGATTTTAGAAGCATCTATAACCACCATATTCTTATATTTTTCGGGCATTGGAGTTTTCATCTTCCAACGCTCGCCAACAGCATTTTCATAAGTCTGTCCTGCAGAGCGTGCAGACGCTGCGAGCGCCGCAACCTCAAAATAGGGGTGATTCTCGAGAAGGCAGAGGAATCTCTGTCCAACCATACCTGTGGCGCCGACTACGCCAACCTTAAGCTTTTCCATAGTAGATCCTTTCGTAGTTAAAGAGAATAAAAATAACAATTTACTTTATAGTATACAGCAATTATTTCCATTTGTCAATGGAAAATGCGCGAATTGCGTTCTCCGAGAAGATTTTTTTGTAATCAGACTCGGAAAGTCCGAGTCCTAAGAGTCGCTCGACCTCGGTTTTGGCATTCCACATAGGGTAATCTGTTCCGAAAAGCACGCGGTCAACCCCGAATGCATTGATAACTGTTTTTACGTCGTCATCCGTCATATAGTAGAATGAGGATGAGCAGTCGACGTAAAGATTCGGTTTGCCCGCAAGTGTTTTGTAGGCCTCGGCCCAGATAGACCACCCACCGAAATGAGCACCGACAAAGGTTAAATTCGTATATGTTTCAAGCAGAGGCAGAAAACGGTTTGGGTTTGAGTTGTCGTATCTGTTATCTCCCGTATGAAGAAGCATGGGGAGGTTCTTTTTTTCGCAGATCTCGTAGATTTTGAGACAGCGATAGTCGTCCATCTTGAAGTTCTGGATATCGGGATGAAGCTTTACTCCGTGAAGCCCAAGCTCGATAAGATGCTCGATGTCCCCTGAGATATCATCGCTGTCGGGATGAAGAGTTCCGAGGCCGAAGAGCTTATCAGGAAATTCGGAAACCTCCTTTGAGATAAATTCATTGATGCTCTTTACCTGCTTCGGAGTCGTTGCAACCGACTGAACAATATATTTGTCAATGCCGGCAGCATCGCCGACCGAAAAAAGATTTTCAACAGTCCCGTCTCCGTATGATTTGGTGCTGTAAAAATTATCGGTTCCCGCAACTGCGCGCGATGCGATTTTTTCGGGATAAATATGGGTATGTGCATCAATGGCGAAATACTTATTATCAATCATTACGTAGTAACCACCTTTGGAAGAGTTCGTTTTTAATTATCTGCGGTGACGTCTTCTCCTTCTTCTCTGACGCGGGCTTTGAGATGCAGAGATGAAAACGTATGCAACGACAAGAATCACAAGACATATAGCGGAAGCAATAAAAACACGGCTTGACGTAAATTCTTTCATTTTTTGCATAACGTAAAGAAATTCACTTCGCTTGACATCGTTCATTGTAACGAGATTAACCGTGCCAAGCACCTCGTCCCCACGCTTGACCGTTATAAATCCCGCAACCTGTCCTTTTTTAACGGGGGCTGTAAGGGTCTCGGAGGTAATTTTATGCTCGTATACTATTTCATTTTTTATATCGGTATCTATTGGAAGAAATACCGTCAAGGGCCCCTCGGGGCAGAGAGTAACGTAGTCAACGCTTTCGGAAAGCTCAACTCCGATCTCGCAAACGAGTCGGTCAGTGTTAAGCACAGTTATATATCCGAACGAGTTAAACGCCCAGTTGATAAGATTGTTAGCGTTTTCATAGGAGTAGATGGTTTTATCTACCTCCTCGCCGCCCATAACGATACAGATATATGATCTTCCGTTGTTTTCGGCATAGGTAGCAAGGCAATATCCGCCTTCGGTTGTCGAGCCTGAATTTATACCTCTTGCGTGCTTGTTATAGTATTTTGTTTCGGAATATCTTGAAATCATATAGTTGCGGTTATAAATTACGCGGACATCGTTTTTGTTGGTTTTCTCTATCTGATATTTACTCTCCGACGTAATTTCAAGGAAAAGAGGATTTTTTGCCGCTTCCCTTGCAATAAGGAAGGTATCGTATGCCGTTGTCACCATGTTTTGCGAATGCATTCCCGTTACGTTTTCATAATAGGTATGCTCGGCTCCGAGCTTTTTGCAACGGCTGTTCATCATAGTGAGAAAGCCGTCAATACTTCCTGAAACGACGTGGGCAAGAACTGACGAAGCATCGTTTGCTCCTCCGCAAAGAGCCGCATAAAGAAGGTCGCGTATAGATATGACCTCGCCGGGGTCGAGTGAAATATTGTTTCCTCTGACACCCTTAAGCATCTCTTCGCTGACGGTTATTTTTTCGTCAAGTCTGCCTGACAGGTTTTCAATGGAAATAAGTCCCGTCATAATTTTTACAGTTGACGCAGGATATATGATCTTATTTGAATTTTGCTCAACCATCACGACGTCGCGTTCGCAGTCGTAAAGGTAAACTGCGTTTGCGTGTTTTATTTCGGGCGGCTCGGACTTGGCCGCGGCGGCAAAAGAAAAAATTATAAAAAGGGATAGCAAGCAGAAAAATATCATAACAGCTTTAGTGAGTCCCCATCGCTTCATTTTTGTAACTTCCTTTCCCTTAAAATTTATAAGCTTTCGAAATATTTGCGAGCCGCCTGCTCGTCCGAGAGAATAGCTGACCTTAATTCCTCGATTGATGAAAACTTTTCCTCGTCGCGAAGAAATTTATATAGCTTTACAGTAGCCTCCCTGCCGTACAGATCCCCGTTATAATCAAGGATATGTGTTTCGCAGTTCGGGACGTTGGTATTCTCAACCGACGGACGTTTTCCTATATTTGAAACCGCTGCATATTCTGCTCCGTCAACAGATACGCTTGATACGTAAATACCAAGACGGGGTATTACGGATTTTTCGGAAAAAGCGATATTTATAGTTGGAATACCCATCTCTCTTCCCAGGTGCTTACCGTGAATAACCTTGCCGACAACAGAAAACGGGCGGCCGAGCATTTCGGCGGCGCTTTTCATATCTCCGCCGGCAATAGCCGTCCTTATTCTGCTTGAGCTGCAGGGCTCGTCCCCGTACAGTACGGGTTGAATTACAAAAGCGTTCTCGCCGAATTTTTCCATGAGAAGAGCTGCATTCCCCTCGCCACGCCGGGCAAACCTGAAATTGAATCCGCAAACGACAGAGGCAGAGGAAAGCTCGGATATAAGAAAATCAATAAAATCGGCAGCAGACATATCACGCATCCCCAAAAAGTCCGCAACAAAAGCAACCTCAACGCCAAGCTCTGCCATATAGGAAAGCTTTTGGTCAAGGGTGGTTATATGCTTTGGCGGATCTTCAGAGAGAATATCCATCGGAGGGAAGGAAAAGCAGAAGACTCCGCTTCGTGTATTCTCGCCCATTCTGCATCTATCCTTTGTAACCTCTACGGCCTTGAGCAGAAGCTCCCTGTGTCCGATGTGCACTCCGTCAAAGGTTCCGAGAGCAAGGACTGTCTTGTCCGGAACCGGACAAGGCTTGCCACTTTGCAAATCGAGACAGCGGAAAAGCGATTTGTTACGAGAATTAAACATCAAGATAATTCTTCAGGAGAGCGTTAAGAAGTTCGTCTCTGTCTATCTTTCTTATAAGACCTCTCGCACCCTTATAATTGGTTATGTAGGTGGGGTCCTCGGAGAGAAGATAGCCGACTATCTGATTTAAGGGATTGTAGCCCTTTTCGTTCATCGCATTGTAAACCTCGCGAAGAATAAGCTTCATAGAATCTTCTCTTTCGTGGGGAATCGTAAAAGTTAAGGTGCTTTCATTTGGATTTTGATAATTTGCCATATTTTTTCTCCAATCTTTTTGCAAAAAATTTGCAGAAGGTAAAAATACTTTTATAACAATATTATATAATACTTTTTTTCATATTTCAAGAGGGATTAATATAATTGTAACATAATTTTATTAAACTGTTTTGGTTTTTGAAAAAAGAGGACAGAGAACGAAAAAATTCTCTGTCCTTTTTGTTGTTCTGTGGCAGTCTTTTTTACTGGAGCAAAAGAAGACCGAAAACAAGCGTAAAGAGCGCAACTGTTTCAACGATACCGATTACGATAAAGTAGTTAGCCGTACCCTTGCCCGTTTCACCGAGCGCATCAGCGGAGGCTGCTGCAACCTTGCCCTGGAAGTATGCTGAAGCACCGATAGCGGCGCCTGCTAAGATTCCTACGAACATACAGAGAGTAGCAGAGGCAACACCCGATTCAAACGCACTTTTGATAAAGTTCATAAGAAGGAAGCCGTAAATCGTCTGAGTCAGGGGCGCACCCGAGAAGGCAACCATCATAAAGGGAGCGCTCTTTCCGTTTGCATAGCACTTTTTCCAAGCGCCGACAGAAGCGAGAGATGCCATACCCGCACCGAAGGCAGAGCCGAGGGCAGAGAGGCCGAGGGCACAAGCCATACCTATAAATTGAAGTTCCATAATATATTGTCTCCTTTGTGAATTAAATTTTACTTTTTAATTTTCTTGAAGGGCTGATAGGCAACGCCTGCCCATTCCATTCCAAGCTGACCCGAGAATTCGAGAAGGTTGAGACGGACACCGTGAACAACGACCGACAAAAATCCCATAACGATATTAAGGACGTGGCCGATAATCATTATCACAGCACCGACCACCAGAAGTGCTCCGTCGAATCCCGCCGCCATTCCGTTGAAGCTCTGAGCGATTGCAAGAGACGCCATACCAACGGCAAAAAGTCGTATATAGCTCATAATATTTCCGAATGCCGATATCGTATTAAGAAATACCGTGAATGCACCGCCAAGGCCTTCCTTGAGACCTTTCTTGAAGCTTTTTCCCGCCTCCATCGCACCGAAGAGGATAACCATAAGGAAGCCTATGCCAACAATTGCTGCGACAAGGGCAAAATTTATCTTCTCTCCGACAACGAGATTAAGAACAAGGAAATACAGAGAGGAAATTGAGAGCAGCCAACCGATGTCTCCAAGGAAACCTAAAGACTTCTCGGATATTTTTCTGCGTATATTCATAATGCAGGCGAGCGCCAGCTGGATAACTCCTATGCTGAAGCAAAGCCTCATAACGTTGTTTTGCGCGGAAACCGTTTCAACCGAGAAATATTCGGGATAATTGGCAAGACCTGGTATAACGAGTGATTTTAAGAATGGGATCTTCATAGCTCCCTCAAGACCGAACCAGGTTCCGGTAATAGCTCCCCATACGATAGTTGTTGACGAGAGCAGATACAAAAGAAGGATTACGTTTGTGATTTTCTTTGTCTTTAGATTGAAAATCAAAGTACCGATAAGGAATAGTGCTCCGTATCCCGCATCTCCGATTATCATGGCAAAGAAAAGCGAGAAGAACGCCAAAAACCAGAAGGAAATATCATATTCGCGATATCCCGGAACAACTCCAAGAATATCAAAAATCGGTTTTATAAGTGACGTAAGCTTGCTGTATTTGATCTTTGTGGGGACGGCAGCATCGTCGTTCTCGACATCATTTATCATCCAAGCCCAATTTTGAGCCTTTGCCAGCTGCGCGAAGCTCTCTTCCTCGGATTCGGGAATATATCCGCCGAGCCAAACGAGAGTGTCGTCGCCTGCAACGGTTTCGTTGACAGAGGAATATTCAGCGTCATTTTTTGCAATCAGAAGCTTATCCGAGAAGCTCTTTTTGTGCCTTGCGATCTCTCGCAGTGTTTCGATACACTTCGAAAGCTCCTTTTCGCACGCCGAAAGCTCCTCCTTTAATTGAGAGGGCCCCTTTTCGGGGAGAACAAATTCAAGTGCACTATGCGAGGGGTTAAGAGTGCCGATAACGGCAATAGTTTCCATCTTTTCAACGGGGGAGAGACGGATAAACTTGATATTATCGTCATTTTCAAGCGCCTTGTACGCTTTTTTGTCAAGACGGTAAAAATGCAGGTCTAATTTTGTGACCTCGGAGAGATTTTTTATCTCATCCGAATCAAAATCGCCCCAAACGCAGAGTCGTTCGATATTGACAGAGAGCTCGTTTCTTTTTGCCTCTAACTCGGATTTTCTCTTAAAAGTACGTACGGCAGCCTCGTATATTTCTTCGAAGCGCTCGTCCGACAGCGGCTCGGTAATAGCTTCGTCAGACGGTGCATACTCCAAAAGAGACGTCAAAAGCTGAGAAAGAGTAGAAAATCTTTCAAGCGTAGCGGCGTCGGCAGTCTTTTTTTGTGCAACGTGAAGAACACCGATATCGCAAAGAGAGTTAAGAAGACTCTCTCTCTCCGAATTACGGGTTACAACACAGACGGCTTTCATTTTTTCTATCATACAGCCGCCACCTGCCTTTTGCTCTTTGCAATCTTTCCGCGAACAACGGCACTTGTCTGCTGGTCGCCAAGATAGATTTCAATGACTCTTATATTTTCCTTTGCCTCGGGAATCTTTATTTTTTCAAAAAGGTTTACTCTTTGAGACGTGAGTCTTAACTCGCGGTTGAGAAGCTCGCTTTGCTTCTTGAGGGTTTGTATAAGGACACGAAGCCTTGCTATCTCGCGCATACGCACGAGCGCCTCGTCCACCCAGAGCGGATAGTCCGCCACGTCATAGGAAATATCCTTGAATGTCAGCTCGGAAAACACGGGGATAATTATTCCCGCTATATTTTCCTCGGAGCAGACGGCTTTATCGGGCTTTACCAGATTCTCGATCTTTTTTGCATCAGAGAAGAGGTCGTTTTCAGAGAAAACGTCAACCCAGTCGTCAAGTCCGTCCACCATACCCGCATATTCTTCCTTTTTCTGCTCGTACTCTGCATCTACCTGCATAATAACCGTTTGAAGCTGTTGCTTTTTTAATTGCAGTGTTGGAAGATAGCGCTCAAACTGCTTCAGGTCGTCCTTTTGCTTTTTCAGCTCGTTTTTAGTTAGCTTTACAGATGCCATAGCGTCCCACCCCTCAATCAAGGGTCAGGTCTTTCGGCCATCTTTCCTTGATAAGATTGGTTTTAAGACCCGTTTCGTTTGGCAGGAAGCAGTCGGCAAGGATTTCCCAGCCTAAATCAAGTGCCTCTTCAAGTGAAATATTTACCTGCAAGTCCATAAGCTTGGTTTCAAAAAGCTCGCCGTATTTAAGCAGTTTTTCGTCCCATTCACTCATAAGGAAGCCCATGGATTTCTTTTCAAGACTTTCGCGGTATGCACTGTAAAGCTTTATCATACAGTCCATAAGCGCACGGTGGTCATTTCTCGTTTCACCGTTTACGTTTTGTTTGAGACGGGAGAGAGAGCCGAACGGCTCGATTCTTCCGTTCTTAAGATAATACTGTCCCTCTGTAATATATCCCGTGTTATCGGGAACGGGGTGAGTTACGTCATCACCCGGCATCGTAGTTACACCGAGGATAGTAACAGATCCAAGTCCGTCAAAGGCAACCGCCTTTTCATAACGTGCCGCCAAGCAACTGTAAAGGTCGCCGGGATAGCCTCGGTTTGAAGGAACCTGCTCCATCGTGATTGCCGTTTCCTTTTGTGCGTCGGCGTAGTTCGTCATATCGGTAAGAAGAACGAGAACCTTCTTGCCGTCAAGTGCAAATCTTTCCGCAACCGCAAGAGAGAGGTCGGGAACGAGAGTACATTCAACAGTCGGGTCGGATGCCGTGTGTATGAACATTACGGTTCTTCCCATAGCACCATTCTTTTCGAGTGTGTCGCGGAAAAAGAGATAGTCGTCGTATTTAAGACCCATACCGCCGAGAACAATTATGTCAACCTCGGTCTGCATCGCAATACGTGCAAGCAGCTCGTTATAAGGCTCGCCCGAGGATGAGAAGATCGGCAGCTTCTGGCTTTCAACAAGGGTGTTGAAAACGTCAATCATGGGAATACCCGTGCGAATCATAGTTTTGGGAACTATTCTTCTGGCAGGGTTTACCGAAGGGCCGCCAATGGGGATCATATTTTCGGTAAGTGCGGGGCCGTTGTCTCGCGGAACGCCCGTACCGTTGAAAATTCGGCCTAAAAGGTGGTCGGAATAGGAGACCGTCATCGGTCTGCCGAGAAATTTAACTGAATCTGTCGTGCTGACACCCTGTGTTCCTGCAAAAACCTGTAAATAAACAAGGTCCTTATCAAGCTTTATTACGTTTGCATAGCTTTTTCCGACAAGAGCCAGATCACCGTTACTGACGTCGGTTGCTCTGACAGTTACGACGTTACCGACGATAGATTCGATTTTTGTGTATATCTTCTGCATAGCTTACCTCCTATCAGCAGGATTTTGACATATAATATTCTTTGATTTCGGCTTCTTTTTGCTTGAATTCTTCCGTGTTGAATTCTATTGTGTGCCAGTCGAGCAGCTTTTGACGAAGCTCGTTGAAGAACATACGGATATCGTTCTTTTCTTCTATTGCGTAGTTTTTCTGAAGGATATCGTACATAACGCCAAATTCGCATATCTGACGTTCAGGCGAGCAAGCAGCGTCTACCGGGTCAAAGGAGTTCTGCTGCAGATAAGCTGCGTCAAGAAGCTCACCCTTCTGATAGATTATATAGTCCTCAGAGGAGGTTCCTTCCTCACCGATAACCATCATCATCTGGTTAATTTCGATGCTTCTGTTGAGTATGTGCCTTGCCTTGTTTGCCTTTTCGTTATCAACGATACTGTTATATTTTGACCAGGAGTCGATCGGGTGTATCGCAGGATATTTTCTTGCGTCCGAGCGCTCACGTGAAAGACCGTGGAAGGCACCGACAACCTTAAGAGTTGCCTGCGTTACCGGCTCTTCAAAGTTGCCGCCGGCAGGAGATACTGTGCCACCGATCGTAACTGATGCGGTTCTGCCGTCGTGAAGCTTTACCTTACCTGCTCTTTCATAGAAGGATGCGATAACAGATTCAAGGTACGCGGGGAACGCTTCATCACCGGGGATCTCCTCCAATCGTCCGCTCATCTCACGCATCGCCTGTGCCCAACGCGAGGTTGAGTCTGCAAGCATCAGAACCGAAAGACCCATCTGACGGAAATATTCAGCAAGGGTAATTCCCGTGTAAACCGACGCCTCACGTGAGGCAACCGGCATAGAGGACGTGTTGCAGATAATTATAGTTCTCTCCATAAGGGATCTGCCCGTTCTCGGGTCAACGAGCTCGGGGAACTCCTTAAGAACCTCAACGACCTCACCTGCACGCTCGCCGCAAGCCGTTATAATAACGACGTCAACGTCGGCATTCTTTGCCTCCATGTGCTGAAGCACTGTTTTTCCTGCTCCGAAAGGACCGGGAACGCAGAAGGTTCCGCCCTTTGCAACGGGAAGGAAGGTGTCGATACAGCGGATTTTCGTAATCAGCGGCTCGTCCGGCTTCAATCTCTGCTCGTAGCAGGTTATCGGCTTTTTGATAGGCCAGGAGAATACCATTGAAAGACTCTCCTTATTGCCGCGTCTGTCCTTGATGACAGCTATCTCGTCGCGGACGTTATACGTTCCCGCGGATACGATAGATTCAACCGTCCAGTCCTCGAAGGAAAGATTGAACGGAACCATGATCTCGTGCTTGAAGATTCCCTCGGGAACCGTTCCTATTGCGTCGCCCGGACGGACAACGTCACCGACCGCTACCCTTGGTGTAAAGTCCCAATCCTTATTGGGAATAGGATTCAGATATTCTCCTCTCTCAAGGAAATATCCGAATTTTTCCGCAAGCTCGGGAAGCGGATTTTGAAGTCCGTCATAGATCTGAGTTAAAAGACCAGGGCCGAGCTCAACGCTCATAAGCTCTCCTGTAAATTCAACCTTATCTCCGACCTTTATACCCTCGGTCATTTCATAGATCTGCATATCGGCAACGCTATTACTTATACGAATAACCTCGCCCTTTAATTTTTTATCTCCGACCAGTACAAAGCCAACCTCGTTTTTCTTTATTGAGCCGTTTATTTGCACCAACACAAGGTTGCCGTTTACACCGGCGACGATTCCGGTTATATCACTCATTCTCTCACTCCTGTTCCATACTTACGATTTGTTGTTCCAGATTACCGACTATTCGGTGAAGCTCGTTTTTGCCTCGCTCTTTATCGAATATTTTTCTTCTCTCGAGCAGCTTTAATTTTAACGCATACCCCAAAAGAGCGTAATCGTCAAAATAATGCGTACCGATAAGCTCATCCAGTCGCTCAAATTCAAGCCCGAGCAGCATTTTCTCCGCCTCGAGCGGATTTTTGTTATTAAGGGCTGACGCGATAAGCTTTGAGACCGATTCGTCCTTTTGCTCGGGAGCCTTTGCCCCGCGGCCGAGTCTTATATTTCGCTGATAGGTAAGCTCATCTGTAAGCACGCCGTAGAATTTTGCCCATTCGGAGAGGAGCGGCCCTTCGCTTGAGGAGAGAGAAAGCTCCTTTAGCATTTGATATTTGTCATCCTTTACGGAATCACGGCAAGCAGACAGAAATTGTTCATAAGACAAAGGCATATCTCCATCCGATTTGAGCATTGGAAGGCTTGAAATTAAATAATAATATGCCATATCCGATCCCTCTCTTAAATGTTAAGCTCAGGGAAAAAGGGAGCCAACATTCTCTGAAGCTCCTCGTCTGAGAGATCGAAATAGCCTGAGCCGTCCTTTGCCGCAAGCTTGAAGCCGAAGCGAACGTTGGGACTTGCCTTGATTTCAAGTCCTGCCTTGATTTTGTCGGCAAGCTCTCCGCGAAGTCCCTCTGTGACCTCTGCAACCTCAGCCGTATATTCTGCGGGATTTTCTCCGTTAAGCGCAGCCGTGATAAGACGCGCCAGTGTTTCAGAATTTACTGTTTTTTCAACGTCTGCCTCAAGCAGTCTTTGAAATTCGGTCTGCACAGATTTCTCAAAGAAGAGCATAGCGTCGCGCTTTGCGTGCTCTGCCGTTGTTTTTGCACTTTCCTTCAGAACGTTTATCTCGTTTTCCGATTTTTTAAGAATAGCTGCCGCCTCATTTTCTGCCTTTGATATAATCGTTGCCGCTTCCTTTTTTGCCTCGGCAATAATCTTTTCGGCTTCCTCTCGCGCGGCACGGACGCCGTCCTCCTTTATGGCAGAAACTAAATCATTAATCTGCATTTCCATAAGTTTTACTCCATTTCCGAATTTTAGTTAATTCATATGTTTGCCGAATGACGTTTTTCGGTTCAAAACAATATATCTCTTCTATTATATCACATAGTATGCAATATTTCAAGAGGAATGCGTGAAAAAAATCACAAACTTATAAAAATGTTCTGTTGACAATTGAGGCATTTGGGTGTATAATTATTTAGTTAACTTAAAGATAAAACAAAAAAGATTTTATGGATAGAATTTTGATTTTCAGATAAATCAAAAGGGCCGCAAAAAAGACGGCTTTGGAGGATAAAATGTACAAGATAGTAAGAAAAAAGGTTCTCAACCCTACGGTTGTTGAAATGGAGATCGAAGCACCTCTCGTTGCAAAAAAAGCGCTTCCGGGACAGTTCATTATTTTGCGAGTTGATTTCGAGGGGGAAAGAATACCCCTGACGGTTGCGGGATATGACAGACTCATGGGAACGGTAAAGATTATTTTTCAGATAGTCGGAGCAACAACGACTCTCCTCGGTGCAAAAAACGAGGGTGAATACATAGAAGATTTCGTTGGCCCTTTAGGAGTTGCAACAGAGATAGAGGGACTTCAGAGGGTCTGCGTTGTCGGCGGTGGTGTCGGATGCGCTATTGCACTTCCGATAGCGGAGGAGCTGCACAGACAAGGAGCTGAGGTAACGAGCATTATCGGTTTCAGAAGCAAGGATTTGCTGATTCTTGAGGACGAGTTCGCGGCGTCAAGTAAAACGCTTCGCATAATGACCGACGACGGAAGCTACGGTGAATGCGGCAACGTTACGATGCCTCTTCGCGAAATGCTTGAATCGGGCGAAAAATTTGATAAAATTATCGCGATAGGCCCTATCATTATGATGAAATTCGTGGTTGAAACTGCAAGACCCTTCGGCGTTCCGGTTACGGTGTCGATGAACCCCATTATGATAGACGGAACGGGTATGTGCGGAGGCTGCCGTCTTACTCTTAACGTGGACGGCAAGAGAGTTACGAAATTCGCCTGCGTTGACGGCCCTGACTTTAACGGTTACGAGGTTGATTTTGATGACGCGATGAGCCGTGCCTCGATGTACCGCAGCTTTGAGAGGCACGCATACGAGGAAGCTTGTAATTTGTTAAATAAAGGTTAATTTTGGCAGAAGAGAAAGGTAAAATATAAAGTGGCAATCGTACAAAAGAAAAATGAAATGCTAAATCAGGATCCGCATATAAGAGCACGTAATTTTGACGAGGTAGCTCTCGGTTATAAAAAAGAAATTGCGGTGGAAGAGGCAAAAAGATGCTTAAACTGTAAAAATGCACCCTGTGTTTCGGGATGCCCGGTTAACGTAAATATTCCCGGATTTCTTTCCTATGTAAAGGAGGGGGATTTTGAGGGGGCTTATCGTGAGATAACGAAGGCCTCGTCTTTGCCTGCCGTTTGCGGAAGAGTTTGCCCGCAGGAAACGCAGTGTGAGGCAAAATGCACTCTCGGGGTGAAGTTTGAGTCTGTGGCGATCGGAAGAGTTGAACGCTTTGTATCGGACTGGCATAACGAGAACAGTGACGCGAAGGTGGATATCCCGTCACCGAACGGACATAGGGTGGCAGTTATCGGCTCGGGCCCGTCAGGCCTTACCTGTGCTGGAGATCTTGCGAAGCTCGGATATAAGGTGACCGTTTTCGAGGCGCTTCATACCGCCGGCGGAGTTTTAGTTTACGGTATTCCCGAATTTCGTCTCCCAAAGAGCATAGTTGCGAAGGAGGTTGAGGGACTTCGTGCACTTGGCGTTGATATCGAAACGAACGTAGTTATAGGTAAAACACTCACGATAGACGAGCTTTTGGAGGACGGATACGAGGCTGTCTTTATAGGCTCCGGTGCAG
>JAZRJC010000004.1:0-2798 GCA_045645605.1 Eubacteriales bacterium
AGCTCTACCCTTGGCGCGTCTTCTCTTAAGAACTTTTCTGCCGTTAGCGGTAGCCATTCTTTTTCTGAAGCCATGTTCCTTTTTTCTCTGTCTCTTCTTGGGCTGGTATGTTCTCTTCATGACTCGCACCTCCTTGTAAAAATTAGATTAACGTCGAGAGCCAAAGCTCTCATTTTTCGCGTATTCATACGAAAGCAGAATACATTATAACCGAAAAATGGCATTTTGTCAATACATTTTTGAAAAGTTTTATTTATTTAGCATTATTTACACTTAATAACATGTATTTTTAGGAAAAATGACAAAGAAGAATTTTATTTCTATTGACTTTTAGACCGCTTTCTGCTAAAATAACTATATTAAAATCAAAAATTATAATGGGAAGGTATTTGTCTGTGCTGAACAATATTATTGAAAAGGTGCTGGTTTCCGAGGAAGAGATCAAAGAGATCGTGGAAAATCTTGCCGAGAAGATCAATGCAGATTACAGTGGTGATGGCAAAAAGCTTGTCGTTGTTTCGGTTCTTAAGGGGGCGATGCCCTTTACATCTGACCTTTGTAAGAAGCTGACCGTTCCTCACGAGCTTGAGGTTGTCAGAGTATCCTCTTACGGCAATTCTGTCGAGACGTCGGGAAAGATCAGTATGAAGCTGGATTTTGACAGACCTGATTTTTCAGAGTGCGATTTCCTTGTTGTGGAGGACATAGTTGACTCCGGCAACACCCTTACCTATCTCGTTGCTCATCTTGCACAGAAGGGCGCTAAGAGTGTTAAGACAGCTACCCTCCTTGACAAACCCTCAAGACGTAAGGTTGAGTTCAATCCCGACTATTTCGGCAAGGTTATTCCTGACGAGTTTGTGTTCGGCTACGGCCTTGACCTTTTTGAGCAGTATAGAAATCTGCCCTATATAGCGGTTGTAAAGCCCGATTACGTAAAGGAATTTTTGTCCGAGCATGCTTAAGGTCGGGCTTTACACTCTCGGCTGTAAGGTTTCGCTTTATGAAACAGAGGCTATAAGTGAGGCGTTTGCGGATGCCGGATATGAGGTTTGCCCCTTTGACGAGGTGTGTGACGTATACGTAATCAACACCTGCACGGTAACTGCAGAAAGCGATGCAAAGTCGAGAAAATACATTAGACGCGCTGTTAGGAAAAATTCTGAGGCAATAGTTATCGTAATCGGCTGCTATTCTCAGCGCGCACCAGAGGATGTTGCCAAAATCGAGGGCGTCAGCGCCGTTATCGGCACGCAGGATAAGATGAGGTGCGTGGAAATTGCCTCCCGCCTTTTAAATGAAAAAAATTCAGAATTTGAAATTCAGAATTCGAAATTATCTCCTATCATAAAAGTAACCAATCTTGAAAATGCGGATTTTGAACCGATGTGCGTCAAAAGCGCACCGAGAACGAGAGCATACGTTAAGATTGAGGATGGCTGTGAGTGTAAATGCACCTATTGTGCTATCTCGCCGGCACGCGGTCCCGTTAGGTCGAAGAGACCCTCAGAGGTTATTTCGGAGGTCGAGGGACTTTATAAAAACGGAACGCTTGAAATTGTGTTGACCGGCATTGAGACCGGCTCTTACGGTGCGGATTTTGAGGAAAAATACGACCTTGCCGACCTTATCAACGAGCTGGACGTAAGGCATAGCTGCGAGAGAATAAGGCTTGGCTCAATGGCTCCCGAGCTTTTGTCGGCGAAATTCATAGAAAAAATTGCTCCGCTTAAGATAATGGTACCACATTTTCATATATCAATGCAAAGTGGCTCGGATAACGTTCTTCGCGGAATGAAACGTCGTTACAATCGCAAAATGGCGCTTGAAAATATTGAACGTATTCGCAAAATGATGCCAAACGTTATGCTCACTGCAGATCTTATGGTTGGCTTCCCGGGTGAGAGCGAGGAGGATTTTCTCGACACGATGCGTTTTGTTCGCGAAGCAAGGCTGCTGGATGCTCACGTTTTTTCATACTCAAAGAGAGAGGGAACACCTGCGGCGAGTTATGAAAATCAGATTTCCGAGCAGACTAAAAAAGACCGAAGCGCAAGGCTTATTAATGAGTGCGCGGCTATGAGAGATGAAATCCTTTCGGAGGTTATTGTTGAGAGTAAGCCGCTGTTCTGCATTTTTGAAAGCAAGCAAGGTGAGTACTACACAGCCCACTCTGATTCCTATATTGAGGTTAGAGTTAAAAGTGATCTTGACCTTTCGGGTAGACTGCTCCCGGTCAAACCGCTCGAAGCAAAAAATGGTATAATTTACGGCGAAATTCTATAAAAAGACAATAAAAGTTTACAAATTCTCATTTCACAGAGGTAAAAATAATGGAAAACAGCAAAAAGACAATGGAAAAAATCGTTGCTCTCTGTAAGAACAGAGGCTTTATCTTCCCCGGCTCGGAGATTTACGGCGGTCTTGCCAACTCCTGGGATTACGGTCCTCTCGGCGTTGAGTTTAAGAACAACGTAAAGAAAGCTTGGTGGAAGAAGTTCGTGCAGGAATCCCGCTATAACGTGGGTCTTGATGCGGCAATAATTATGAACCCCGAGACTTGGGTTGCTTCAGGTCACGTTGGTGGCTTCTCCGATCCTCTTATGGATTGCAAAGGCTGTAAGGCGCGTCATAGAGCAGACAAGCTTATTGAGGACTATGCATTCCAGAACGGTCTTAATGATAATCCCGCATCCTGGACCTTCGACGAAATGGCTGCTTACATTAAGGATAAGGGTATCGTTTGTCCTATTTGCGGTGGCAAGGATTTCGCTGATATCAAGAAGTTCAATCTTATG
>JAZRJC010000005.1:0-3603 GCA_045645605.1 Eubacteriales bacterium
TATTACTGCTATAACAATAATTCTTGCGTCAGTCAGCTTATTTTCACCCGCGTCACCCGAAACAGGTTGGTCTAACCTATATCTGTCTCTTTCCACCCTCACAAGAGAGCTGATTTCTTCGTCTGAAAATTCAGAGCTGTATCCCGAAATCTCGGTTATATAAAGATTTACCTTCTCTGTTTTCTCTTTTTCGATGCCTATACAGATATAATTAACCTCCTCGGCACACACGATATTCTGCAAGTCAAGTACAGCGGATATTTTCTTATTCCCCTCGCAATATATCCTCGATTCGATTATTCCGCAGGCTGTGCCAAGACGAATATAGACATTTGACGCATCGTCAGCACCCTCAATATACAAATCGAAGGAAAGGAAAGGCGCAAAGGTCATATTTTCGGGAATATCAAGCTTATATATTATTTCTCCGCAAGAAGAACTGCCACCGACAAATTCTGCACACAGTGCTTTTTCTCCTGTCGGCGTATTCTTAAACATAATCGAATCACAGTTATCTCCAAGAATCCAAGCAGGTGTGTTTAGTGCCTCCCTGAAATCTCTGTAAACAAATTTGCCAAGACCCGTATAATCGTATATCTGAATGCTCGGAGCTATATAAACCTCCTTTTTTGAAGCATTGACAAACCTCTCGCTCTCTCCCATAGGAAAAAGCTCCGAGAGATAGCTTGTAAGCTCTCCTTTACCATTTTTTGAAGAGTCAATATACTTTACGTAATCAAAAAAATCGATACTGTATTTGTCGGTTGAGTCTGTCATCTCAAGGAAAAATCCGTTGCATTTCTCTGATTCAAAAAGATTCAGATAACTAAATCCATAAAGGGGTATAATCGTGTTGGAAAGCTCGTCGGGGTCGGGCGACCACAGATACATATAAGAGGTTGGATATGACTCTGACTGCCTTGACAGGTAGTCTATAACTCGCTCGAAACGGGAAAGGCTGTCTGTCAGATAGTACGGGCAGTCATCTCCCGAAGGAGTAAAGCTGTACGAGTAGTCGTTTATACTTATCTCGGTGATTTCCCCCGTCTCACTTATCGAAATTTCAAAATCTCTCATCGCATTTCTGTCAATCAAGAAGGGAGAATGCGTGCCCTCGAGCATAAGCGAAAAATCAAGACCGCCCATAGAATCGAAATAGGCACAAAGCGAGGTCAAAAGAAGCTCCGTGTCAAAACCGCGGGTGCTTGCGCTGTTTTCCGAAATGGGTAAAATTGCTGAAATACCGCTATTATTTATTTTTGCTACCTTTGCCATAATACTGAAGCTTTTTGCAACAGATGCGGCGTATGCAGTTATCTCATAAAGGTCTGAATAGTTATATTCCTCCATTAAGTCCACCGACTTACCGAGGATAAGACCGTCTATTTTCATGCTTTCGGTTTGTGAATATCTTTTCGTCAAAAAGTCGATAGCTCCGAAAAAGTATATTTCACTCTCATCAGAATCAATAGTTGGCGCGAGATACAAAG
Source organism: Eubacteriales bacterium (assembly GCA_045645605.1). Taxonomy (GTDB): domain Bacteria; phylum Bacillota; class Clostridia; order Oscillospirales; family CAG-272; genus SIG710. The sequence continues at coordinate 1,491 of JAZRJC010000005.1, forward strand.
CGGATTTTGGAGCATTCTCCGAAATATAAGGAACAACCTCACTCTTTGCACCGTTTGATATCAATATTCTCAAATATACGCTTGTTCCCGATGCCGTAAGCGCCTTTATTTTGTTATCGAGCGACGCTACGTAATCCGAATCATAGTAAATGTGAACGTTCTCAACGGTTGTAAGAATTCCGCTTCTTATCTCATTAGTCATCCTGTCAAGGTAAACGTCAACTATTGCACTACCTGCATTAGTTAGATGGGCGAAAGAAATATTTTCCGAATATATTCCCTTGAACGAGTCTATTTTTTCTTCATTTCCGATATTGACGTCCTCTGCCTCACTTGAAGGAGATGCCGGAGGGGCTATGAGAATTATTTCCTCTCCCTTTGCAGCAACTATCGCATATCTTGAAATCTGAGGAAGTCTTCCAAGCTTTGACGCTTTAAGAGTAAAGGCAAAGCGGGTTGACATTTTAGACTCTGCCGCAGGCTCCTCCCCTCTCTCTATAGCCTCACCGAGCGTTTCATCTCCATCAAGCTTGTAACAGTAAAGACTGTAATCACTGTGAGTTATAAAGAAATTGTGAAATAAAGTGCCGCTGACCTTAATGTTTCCCTCTTCGATTGAATATATACAGCTCTCAACCGTACCGTTTGAGGCATTATCCTCGCCCGAATAGACCGCAACGGCCTCAATTTTATGAAAAATCGCCTCTCCCGTACTCGTTCCGTCAAAGGAAAGCGAAAAGCTCGAAATCCGCTCAACGTCATCAACCAGAACAAGATAGGAATTATTTTTGCTCCTCGGCGCTATTTCAATAATTTTGGAGGAGCTTACGTATTGACCCGTTTTTTTATCTATGTACATATATTGAAGGGTCATTTCCTTATAATCCGAATCGTTTGAGAGAAGGATACGGATAGCGTTTCTGTCACTTTCGGAATGCTCGAGCAAAATATTGCCCGAGAGAGCCGTTCTTTGATTATGAAGCTTCAGAGAGATAGAATTATGACTGTATACGTCCTTTACGTATTTTAGGACAGTACCCGTTGCGGTTATATCGTTTGAAATAAAATATTTGTCCGCCTTTGATACCTTTGACGAGATATAGGGCAACGAAAATCTCGCGTTTTCGTTGACACATTCATCTGTCACGCCGCTTATCATAATGTTTATCTTATCAACACTGAACCTATATTTCCAAGAGCTTATATCAAGCGTTATCTGTGATTCCTTCCCCGTCACGAATATTCCTTTTGCGGTTAATCTTTCCTCACCGGAATATAAAATCACCGAAAAATAATGCTCGTGAGTCTTTTTGCAATCAGAGGAAACTATAAATTTGAGCTTGCTTTGAAGATATAAATTCAAGGGATTATCAACCTCAGCAGTAAAAATCAAATCCTTACTCTCAGAGGAGAAGCTGTAAAAGAAAATTCCGTTCTCGTCCTTTCGACAGTCAGGAAGATATTCCCCTGTATTACTCAAAAAACGAAGATGAGCACAAGCCGCCTTGCTGTTTTTTGTGAACTGGCTGATATCGTAATTTTCTATCGTTGTGTATATGTTAGAATAGGAATTTTCAGCCGATATATATGTAATCGCCGCAGATAAAATCAAAAAAGAAAAGATAGCCGAAAAAAACACTTTTATTTTTCCGTTTTTCATTCAGTCCTCCTGTTTTTGTGAGCATTGATGCGATATGTCGTATATGTTTGCTTATAGTTATATTTATTATAACATAAAATATACATCATTTCAATCTTTTATTTCATATTTCTATCGGTTAGAGCAAATTTAATGAAGCGAATGATAAAAGCCGCACCCGTAAAACACGAGTGCGGCTTTTAATTATAAGTCGTAGCTGTTGTAAGTCTCTCCGTCAAGTTTTTTCCATTCCGCCCTTGTATCTGTCAGGACCATATACCCGTTAGGAGTATTTTCCTTCGGAATAGAAACAGAGCCGGGATTCATATAGGTGATGTCCCCCTCAACGCATTTTGAAACGTGCGTGTGACCGTGAAGCAGGATATCTCCCTTTTGCATTGGGGGAAGCTTATCCATATTGTAATTGTGGCCGTGAGTTGCGTAAATCATTCTTCCGCCAACGTAAAGAATTGC
>JAZRJC010000006.1:0-7353 GCA_045645605.1 Eubacteriales bacterium
AAGACCGGCTTGGCCTCCGACTTACCATCGACCAGTTAGCCTCGTATCTATCCATCGTGATGTTCATTCTTCCGCCGCCGCTTGCAATCTTAATATCGAAATCGGCTGTGCGAAGATCAGCAATAAACGCTTCAAACGGCTCAATATAATCAAGTGCCGACGTTTCACCAACGTCACGTCCGTCAATCAGAATGTGAACGCGAACACAATGAACTCCCTCGTCCTTCGACTTAACTATCATAGCCTTCAGGTGATCAATATGCGAGTGAACGTTACCATCGGAGAAAAGACCGAGAAAATGAAGTGTGCCGTTATTGGTCTTAACCCCACCGATAAGCTCGTTCCACGTTTCTGACGCAAACATTTTACCTGTTTCAATAGACTGTGTAACAAGCTTTGCTCCCTGAGCGAAAACCTGACCTGCTCCAAGCGCGTTATGACCAACCTCGGAGTTGCCCATATCGTCGTCAGAGGGCAGGCCTACAGCCGTTCCATGTGCTTTAAGAGTAACTGTTGGATAAGTCTTCATAAGCATATCAAGTGTGGGAGTATATGCCGTTGCAACAGCGTTTGAAATTGTATCGGGAGCAAGACCGACACCGTCCATTACGATAGTAAGAACAGGGCCTTCGACACCCGAAAATGATGAGATTTTTTCAAGCTTTGTGTTCATTTTTTCTCCATTCTGTCATATAATGACGTTTCAATTTTCATTGAAGTATTTTTCCATATAATAGTTTACCATATTTTTAACAATAATCAAGTATAAATTCATAATTTTAATAAAATTTTACATTTATATCAAAAAAGCCGCCGCTTTCTTTTGTTTGCTGTTTATTTTGTCTATATAAAAAAACGGCTGATTTGAGTTTACTTTTTAGTTCTTTTATGGTATAATGATAAAGATAGATATTCTCAACGCTTTAGAAAGGGGAAAAAATGGACAAATTTATTCTTCATTCGGAATATAAGCCAACGGGGGATCAACCCGAGGCTATTGCAAAGCTTACCGACGGAATAAACAAGGGCTGCAAAAATCAAACCCTTATCGGAGTTACAGGCTCGGGAAAAACCTTTACGATGGCGAATATTATCGCGAACGTAAACCGTCCGACACTTATTTTGGCACACAACAAAACACTAGCGGCTCAGCTCTGCTCCGAATTCCGTGAGTTCTTCCCCGAAAATGCGGTTGAATATTTTGTTTCCTATTACGACTATTATCAACCCGAGGCATACATTCCCGGCAAGGACGTTTATATCGAAAAGGACGCAATGATTAACGACGAAATTGACAAGCTTCGTCATAGTGCGACGTCTGCTCTTTTTGAGCGCCGTGACGTAATCATCGTTGCAAGCGTCTCCTGTATATACAGCTTGGGTGACCCCGCAGAATACGAAAAGCTCACGCTCTCTCTCCGTCCCGGAATGAGGAAAACCCGCGAGGAGCTGATTTCCCATCTGATTTCTATCAGCTATGACAGAAACGATATGAATTTTGTCCGCGACAAATTCCGCGTTCGCGGTGACACTGTCGAGATATTCCCCGCCAATTCGGGCGAGAAGGCTATCCGAGTTGAGTTTTTCGGAGATGAAATCGACCGAGTTTCAGAAATCAACGTTCTGACAGGAGAGACTATCCGTCTCCTTTCATACGCTTCGATCTTCCCTGCCACCCATTATGCCGTATCCGACGACAAGCGTGAAGCGGCTCTTGATGAGATATATCAAGAAATGATTGAGCGAAAAGCGTATTTTGAAGCCAACGGAAAGCTTCTTGAGGCTCAAAGAATTGAGGAAAGAGTAAAATACGATCTTGAAATGCTCCGTGAGATAGGCTTTTGCTCGGGAGTTGAAAACTATTCAAGAGTTCTTGCGGGACGCGAGCCCGGCTCTGTCCCCTTCACCCTCCTTGACTACTTTCCAAAGGACTTTCTTTTGTTTGTCGATGAATCTCATATCACTCTTCCGCAGGTTAAGGGTATGAGCGGCGGTGACTATGCAAGAAAAAGTAATCTTATCGAATACGGCTTCCGTTTGCCCTCTGCCTTTGACAACAGACCCTTGCGATTTGAGGAGTTTGAGAGCAAGCTGAATCAGACTATTTATTTCAGCGCAACACCGCAGGAATACGAAAAACAGAAATCCGACGTTATTGCAGAGCAGATTATTCGTCCCACGGGACTTATTGACCCTGAAATCAGCGTTCGGCCGATAGAAGGTCAGGTTGACGACCTTATGGGAGAGATACGCGCAAGAGCCGAGATAGGTGAAAGAGTTCTCGTTACAACGCTCACGAAGAAAATGGCCGAGGACCTTACCGATTATTTCGGTAAAAACGGCTTAAAGGTAAAATATATTCACTATAACGTTGAAACTATGGAGCGAATTCAGATCATCCGCGATCTGCGTTTAGGCGTTTTCGACGCACTTATCGGTATCAATCTTCTCCGAGAGGGACTTGATATCCCCGAGGTTTCGCTTGTTGCAATTCTTGATGCCGACAAGGACGGTATGCTCCGCTCCGAAACCTCTCTTATTCAGACTATCGGACGCGCGGCACGAAATGAAAAAGGCAAGGTTATAATGTACGCCGACAAGATAACTAAATCTATGCGGTCGGCCATCGACGAAACAAACCGACGCCGTGAAATACAGCAAAAATACAACGAGGAAAACGGTATAACACCGCATTCTGTCGTTAAGGGAATCCGCGAGCTTATAAATATAGGAATTTCTCCTGATAATGACGAGCAGAGCGGAAACCGGAAAACGAATAAGCAGAAGTCTATGTCAAAGAAGGATATGGCTGCCACAATCGAGATGCTGCGCCGTGAAATGAAGCAGGCCGCACGTGAGCTTGAATTTGAAAAAGCCGCATATCTACGTGACAGAATTGCAGAGCTTGAAGGAGCTATGAAGAAAAAATGAAATCCGAACTTGTAATTAAAGGTGCAAGAATGCACAATCTGAAAAATATAGACGTTACGATCCCCCGGGACAAGCTTGTAATTATCACAGGCCTTTCGGGGTCGGGAAAGTCGTCCCTTGCCTTTGACACGATCTATGCCGAGGGACACCGACGCTTTGTCGAGTCGCTTTCATCTTACGCACGAATGTTTTTGGGTCAGCTTGACAAACCCGATGTCGATCTTATCGAGGGACTTTCTCCGTCAATTTCAATAGACCAGAAAACGACTTCAAAAAATCCTCGCTCAACTGTTGGAACAGTTACGGAAATATACGATTACCTTCGTCTTTTATACGCAAGAATCGGTATCGCTCACTGCCCCGTCTGCGGCAAAGAGATCCGTCAGCAGACGACAGACCAGATCATCGACAGAATTATGGAGATGCCAGAGGGTACTCGCTTTATGGTTTTAGCTCCCGTTGTAAGAGCTAAAAAGGGTATGCACGAAAAAACTCTTAACGATGCGAAAAAAAGCGGTTACGTCCGTGCAAGAATTGACGGAAATATGTATGAGCTTTCCGAAAATATAACTCTTGACAAAAATATCAAGCACAGCATTGACATTATTATCGACCGCCTTATTATGCGCGGCGACATTCGTTCACGTCTTGGTGACTCGGTGGAGAACGCACTCAGTGTTGCGGACGGTCATCTGACAATCCTTACCGTTCCGCGCGACGATAGCGAAAAAGAAACAGAATATTCATTCTCTCAAAGCTATGCCTGCGAGGAGCACGGTATTTCCTTCGGCGAGCTTGAGCCGAGAATGTTCTCATTTAATAATCCTACGGGGGCTTGTCCCACGTGTGCAGGTCTTGGCGAGATGAACGTGCTTTCTCCCGAGAAAATGATACCCGATAAGTCGCTCTCCCTCTCTGAAGGCGCAATCGCGGTAAACGGATTCAAGTCGCTTGAGGAGGCAAGCTGGAACGGACCCCTGTTTTCAGCGGTCGGTGATCGCTTCGGCTTTACTCTTGATACTCCTATTGAAAAGCTGACGAAAAAACAGCTTGATATTATCTTTCGTGGCTCGGGCGATGAGGAATACGACGTTACAAGATATTTCGGCGGCTCGTCAAAGCGTCAGATAGTGAAATTTGAAGGGCTTATCAAAATGATCGAGAGCCGAATGGTGATGTACGGAAACGATTACTATGCTGAATTTACCGACGAAGCCCCCTGCCCTTCATGCCACGGTGCAAGACTCTCTCCTATAGTGTTATCGGTTACGGTCGGCGGTAAAAATATCCACGAATTTTGCTCCCAATCGGTAAAAGAGGCTTATGATTTCGTTTCACATCTAAAGCTTTCCGAAACAGAGGAAATTATTTCCCGTGAAATTATAAAGGAAATCAAATCAAGGCTCGGATTTCTTGTGAGCGTCGGTCTTGACTACCTTACGCTTACCCGTAAGGCAGGTACTTTATCGGGTGGCGAGGCACAGAGAATACGCTTGGCGACACAGATAGGCTCGTCGCTTGTCGGCGTTCTTTATATACTCGACGAGCCGAGTATTGGCCTTCACCAAAGAGATAATGAAAAACTTATCACTACGCTTAAAAAGCTCCGCGATATCGGAAACAGCGTTCTTGTCGTTGAGCACGACGAGGAAACTATGCTCGAATCGGATTACATCGTGGATATCGGCCCGGGGGCGGGTATTCACGGCGGTCAGCTCGTAGCACTCGGTACTCCCTCCGAGATTATGGAAAACGATAACTCTATTACGGGTAAATATCTTTCGGGTAAACTTATAATTCCCGTTCCTCAAGAACGGAGAGAGGGTAACGGCTCGTTTCTTGAAATTATCGGTGCAAAAGAGCATAATCTCAAAAATATTGACGTAAAAATACCTCTCGGCTGCTTCGTTTGCGTAACCGGCGTTTCAGGCTCGGGAAAATCATCTCTTATAAATGGTATTCTCTATCCGGTTCTTGCAAAAAAGCTTAATCGTGCAATAACGCATCCGGGTAACTATAAAAAGATTTTGGGAATTGATAATCTCGATAAGGTTATCGCTATCGACCAAAGTCCTATCGGAAGAACTCCCCGCTCAAATCCCGCAACCTATACGGGTCTTTTCTCGGATATCCGTGACCTGTTCGCAAAGACTCCCGATGCTAATGCAAGAGGATACGGAGCAGGAAGATTCTCCTTTAACACTAAGGGCGGAAGATGCGAGGCTTGCGAGGGTGACGGCGTTAAGAAGATCGAAATGCACTTTTTGCCTGACGTTTACGTCAAATGCGACGTTTGTCACGGAAAGCGATTCAACAGAGATACTCTTGACGTTAAATATAAGGGAAAGAACATTTTTGACGTTCTTGATATGTCGGTTGAAGAGGGCCTCTCCTTCTTTGACGGAATCCCGAAAATCACTCGCCGCCTGCAAACGCTTTATGACGTTGGACTCGGATATATCAAAATAGGTCAGTCCTCAACCACCCTTTCGGGCGGTGAAGCTCAAAGAGTCAAGCTTGCAACAGAGCTTTCAAAAAGAAGCACGGGCAAGACGGTTTATATTCTTGACGAACCAACAACAGGGCTTCATACAGCCGACGTTGCACAGCTTATAAAGGTTCTTCAGAGGCTTTGCGATGCAGGAAACTCAATTATTGTAATAGAACACAATCTTGACATCATCAAGACAGCAGACTATATTATAGATCTGGGTCCCGAGGGCGGTGACGGAGGCGGTAGCATCGTAGCTGTAGGTACTCCCGAGGAAATCTCGAAAAATCCTAACTCTTATACGGGACAGTTTGTTGAAAAGGCGATCCGTCATACGCTTGACGCAGAAAAAAATCATAAGTATTCCCGCGATTGATTTGCGAACGGCACATACGAGTGCTAATTTTTCAAAAAACAACCTGTTTATATTGAATTAAAAAGCCGATTTTGGTAAAACTTGTAGAGAGCTTTACCGTCGGCTTTTTGTTTATGCTTATAAACTATTTCAAACCGTGCCGTGTTGGAGTAAATGCTGAATTCAGAAATCTTTACAATTTATTTATATTTTTTTTGAAAACATCTTGACAAATCAAGGAATTGGTGGTATCATTTAATCGTTGGTTAGCACTTGCGCGTCGAGAGTGCTAAAATAAATTTCGAGGAGGTTTGGTCTATGAGCTGTGGCGAAGAATTAAGCGAGAGAAAAAAGCTGATCCTGAATGCTATCATAAAGGCACATATTGCAGATGGCGAGCCTGTCGGCTCAAAGTATCTTCTTGAAAACACTGACCTCTCCTGCTCGTCTGCAACCATAAGGAATGAAATGGCAGAGCTCGAGGCTCTCGGCTATCTTGAACAGCCGCACACCTCGTCCGGAAGAGTTCCCTCTGATTTGGGTTACAGATTTTACGTTGACTCTCTTGAAAACGACTATTCGATTTCCCAAAAGGAAATGACCGAGATCAACTCGGCTCTAAAAAATAAAATCGACGAGGTTGACAAAATTCTCGAGTCGGCTTCAAAGCTTGCTTCAACTCTTACGAATTATACGGGAATCGTTATAAAGCCCCGTCCCATCGTATCGCATATCAGCCGTTTTGAAACTATGTATCTCGGTGAGACGGAATTTATTCTCGTTATGCTTACCTCGGACGGAAACGTAAAAACGAAAAAAATTAACCCTCCCGAAAAAATCACGTCAGATGACGCTGAACGCCTGACCGATGCGATGAACGCCTGCTTTGCAGGTCTCGGTGCGGAGCAAATTACTCTCCCAACCGTTATGAAATTTGAAAATATGATGAGCTTTATCCCTGCAACCGCATCGCTCGTCATAAAATATATTTATTCCGTTATGAATGAAATGGGCGGCGGCGAACTTCGTTATTCGGGTCTTGACCACCTGCTCCAATATCCCGAATATTCGGACGTCGGACAGTTCAAGGAGCTTCTCGGAACACTTGAAAACCAAGAGGATATTCTTAATATGGTATCCGACAGTGATAAAATCGGAAAAGGAATCAACGTCTTTATAGGCTCGGAAAACTCAGTGAAGGTAATGAATAACTCTTCCCTTGTTTTCAAGACTATTGAAAAGGACGGACGTCCCATCGGTGCTATCGGAATTTTGGGCCCGACAAGAATGGATTATGCAAGGGTGCTTGCAACTATTACAAGCCTTAGCGGAAATATCGCTTCCCTGCTTGACAGCACTCTGCCAAAAGAAAATTTACTGCCGGAAGGAGACATAAATAAAAATGGAAAATAATACTGTTGACACTGAAGTAGATACGAAAATCACAGAAGACGCGACAGAGGACGCCGAGAAAATTTCAAAAAGCAAATGCACAACGAAAAAATCAAAAAAATGCGACGCTGAAATCGAGGCTCTTCGTGCTGAACTTGAAAAAGCCAACAACAGCCTTCGGGAA
>JAZRJC010000007.1:0-8393 GCA_045645605.1 Eubacteriales bacterium
TCCTGTCCATTCAATGCCGAGGCAGTCCATAGCGTCGATAAGACTTGCGTGGCTAAGCTCGGGATGATGCTCGTGTATAAAACGAACGTACTCGTTTGCACAGCAGCAAACCTTTTCGCGAAGAGCGTTCTGCTCCTCTTCGGTTTCATAAATCTTTTTGATGTGGCTGAAGTCGGTTGAAACACCGTATGCTATAATTTTGTCGCAATCGGCAAACAGGCGCTTGATTTCGGGTGAAAGCTCAACCAAAAGGGGTGCGTCCTCGACCATCTCAGGCGTAATTCCGTGAATTTTTTCGGTTTTTTTCCAGCTTTTCGTGTGGTCGGGTTTCACAAGCGTGTTCATAATAAGATTCCCGCCGCCGTCAACGATGCTTATCGAAATAATTTCGTCTCTATCATAGAATCCCGTCAATTCAAGGTCGAAAAACAATACCTTTTCGGGATTCATAGAATAAGAGGCTGCACGGAGTGCGTCTCCATCGGCGCGACGGATAGCCAGATCCTCCTCGTAGCACGCCTTACAAAGCTTATGGCGGTATCTGTGGTCTTGGCCGCATTTAACGCAGGGCATGGGAAGACGGAGAGAGGTCGCCTTGTCGTAATAATAGACTGTCTTGCCGCTTTTGTTAATAGTATATGCAACAGGCTCTTCAATGGGATTGTAAAACATTGAGGCGAGCTTGTCGCGAGTGTAGTATCCGTGAGCGGCGGCTCTTGCAATACTCATTTTTTCTATAACGTTTCCGCTTGCAAGAGTCATAGTTTCGCCTGATGCTTCTGTGTACCAGACCTGCGGCGGAGCTTCCTTAACGTAAAGCGGGTCGAAATAAAAAACGATTTCGTTGTTTGATGAGTAGCTAAAAGCAGCAGGCTCTCCGCCGGGAACGAGGTGTAGCTGAGAGAGAGTACTTCTTGTCAGGTATTTGTTGAAATCGGGATGACTTTTGTCGATCAAATTGATGACAGAGCCCGACCTCAGTGTAAGAGATTCTTCTAACATAAATCCTCCGAGAAACGAATCAAAACACAAAAATGCAAAATTTGTTTTGATTATCAGTTTTGTATAAAGAACGCAACTGTGCCGATTTTCAGCTTATTGCGAAATAAACATACACATCCATTATATCATATTTTCGACCTCGCTTCAATAGATTTTTGAAATTATTTATTAAATTATGGAAAATGTTTTTGTTTTGCGTCGTTGACAAATATCCGAACACAATATATAATATTTTATAGAGTTACAAAGGAGCATACGGTATGAAGAGGATATTTTTAACAGTGCTTGACAGCTTAGGAGTGGGCGAGATGCCCGACAGTGAAAAATTCGGCGACGCAGGAGCGAATACGCTTGCAAGTGCTTCAAAATACGAGGGTTTTTCTATTCCCAATATAATTTCTCTGGGTCTTTATAATATTGACGGTGTTGATTTTCCGAGGAAAGCGGACAGAATTTGTGCGGCATACGGCAGAGCCGCCGAGCGCTCTTGTGGGAAGGACACGACTGTGGGACATTGGGAGATAGCGGGGGTTATTTCAGAGAAGCCGTTCCCAACCTATCCCGACGGGTTTCCCGATGAGATATTATCGAGATTTTCAAAAGCGGTCGGTAGAGGGGTTCTTTGCAACAAGCCCTATTCGGGCACTGATGTTATAAGAGACTTTGGTGCTGAGCATATAAGGAGCGGAGACCTTATCGTTTACACATCGGCCGATAGCGTTTTCCAGATTGCCGCACACGAGGATATAGTTCCTGTCCACATGCTTTATGAATACTGCGAAATTGCAAGAGAAATTCTTCAGGGGGAGCATGGTGTCGGCAGGGTTATTGCCCGTCCCTTTGTTGGAGAGGTCGGTGACTTCCGACGTACGCAAAATCGCCGTGATTTCAGCCTTCCGCCCCCGAGCGAGACTATGCTTGACGCCATTTCCTCGTCGGGACGTGACGTTATTGCGGTTGGTAAGATCTCGGATATTTTCTGCGGCAGAGGAATTACCGAAAAAATTGTCACACACGGCAATACCGACGGAATACGTGCGACAAAGGAGCTTCTTGAACGTGATTTTTCGGGTCTCTGCTTTATAAATCTTGTGGATTTTGATATGATTTACGGTCACAGAAACGATATTGACGGATATGGACGTGCACTTATGGAATATGATAGTGCAATTCCTGAATTTTTGAAGCTTCTTCGCGATGACGATCTGTTTATAATTACAGCAGACCACGGATGCGATCCGGGAGACGTGAGCACAGACCACACAAGAGAATACGTGCCGATTTTAGTATGCGGACGGGACGTTGTGCCGAAAAATTTGGGAACAATGGAGAGCTTTTCTGATATTGCCGCAACCGTTTGTGATATTTTGGGCGTTGATTTTGTGTGCCCCGGAAAATCCTTTAAGGACGACTTGTTTTGAGGTGTTTTTATGAAGAATATTAGGAGTATAGTAGATACTGAAGGAAAAGAGATAACGAACAAGGAGCTTGTCTCATACGCTGTCGAAGCAAGAAAAGCGTCTTATTCTCCCTATTCGGAGTATGCTGTAGGCGCGGCCTTGCTTTGCCGTGACGGTATGATATATCTCGGCTGTAACGTGGAGAACGCGGCCTTCTCGCCGACGAATTGTGCCGAGCGAGGAGCGTTCTTTTCGGCTATAGCAAACGGGGAGCGTGAGTTTTCAAAAATTGCCGTTGTCGGAGGACGGCATGGGGACGAGCTTCGCGAGGCGACGTTCCCTTGCGGAGTTTGCCGTCAGGTGATGGCAGAGCTTTGCTCCTCTGATTTTGAAATAGTACTGCTTGAGGGAGGAAAGGTTATTTCTTATACCCTTGGGGAGCTTTTGCCAAGATGCTTTTCGGATAAAAATCTTGGATAATTTTCAAAAAACTATTGACAAACGCAAAAAATAGTGTTAGAATAGCGACATAAACCGATGAGAAAGAGGAGTAACCGACAGTAGTTTTTCAAAGAGAGTTGCAGGCGGTGTGATTGTAGCAAAAACGGGTTGGCGAATGGACTTTCAAGGGCGAACCGAACGTGGGAAAGACGTTTTTCATTAGTAGGCTTCGACGGAGGGCAACCGTTATAATGTCGGGCATATGATAGTATGCCTTGAGAGGAGTTTTACTCAAAACGGGTGGCACCACGGATTTTATTCGTCCCGATATCGAAAGATATCGGGGCTTTTTTGTTTTTTGAAATTAAAATAAAAAATAAATTGCCCACAAGGGCAGAACGGAGAAAAACATGAAAAAAATTTTATCTTTAGCTTTGGTAATTATTCTTTGCCTCTCATCAGTAGCAGTCCTTTCCTCCTGCACTGACACGGACGGGGAAAAGACCTTAAAGGTCGGAGTTATTCAGTATTTAAGCCACCCGTCACTTGATAATTGCTATGCGGGCGTTGAGAAGGCTCTGACCGCTGCCGATATGGCTATTGAGATTGACCGTCAGATCGGCTCCTCATCCTCTGCGGATTCTGACTGCCTGACCTTTGCAAAAAATATGGTTGCTAAAAATTACGATATGATTATAGCAATCGCAACTCCTGCCGCAAAGGCTGCGTATGCGGCGACTGACGGCACGGATATTCCCGTGATTTTCTGTGCAGTGTCTGATCCCGTTGAGGCGGAGATCGTTGCGTCGCTTGAAGCACCCGGCGAGGCTTGCACGGGTACCTCCGATATTCTTGACCTTGAAGCACAGGTTGACCTTATCCAGGCACTTCAGCCCGACGTTAAGTCTATCGGTATCATTTACACAGCCTCCGAGGATAACTCTGTTTCAAACCTTGCTCGCTTCAAGGAAATCTGCCTTGAGAGAAGCATTGAGATAGTTGCAAAATCTGTAAACAGTCCGACAGAAATTCCCGCCGTTGCCGCTGACGTTGCTTCGGCTGTTGACTGCATTAACAACTTTACGGATAACAACGTAGTTAACAGTCTGCAGGTTGTTCTGAGTGCAGCGGAGCAGAACGGTATCCCCGTTTATGGCTCGGAAATCTCTCAGGTGTCTCGCGGATGTCTTGCAGCCGTTTCGATCGATTACGTGGCTCTTGGCGAAACGACAGGCGAGATGGCAATCGAGGTTCTCTCGGGAGCGGACGCAGCAAAGATGGCGGTTCGTACTATCAGCGAGGCAACACCCGTAATCAACACGGACGTTCTTGCTGCTCTTCATATAGAAATGCCCGAAGCCTTTGCATCTGTTGAAACCGTTACAACAGAGAAATAATTTTTTCGGGGAAAGGTTCAGATATGTTTAATATTTTAGCTATATGCGAAGTATTTCTCGAAATGGGTCTTATATATTCCCTTATCGCTATGGGATACTACATAACCTACACGATTCTCGATTTTCCCGACCTTACGGTTGAGGGGACCTTCCTTACGGGTGCCGCAGCTTACGGCGTTATGGTGTCACGAGGAATCAACCCTTGGCTCGGACTTGCCGTTGCCTTTGTTGTCGGATTCCTTTTCGGAGCGTTGACGGGTGTTCTTAATGTAAGGCTGAAAATCAGACCCCTCCTTTGCGGTATTCTTGTTTCGACACTGCTTATAACGGTTAACCTGATTCTTGTGACCGCAGGTCTTTACGGAGATTTCAGCGGTAGCGAAAGTCCGACGGTAACCCTCGGAAGAGGAGCGGCAACTCTTATAAAAAGCTTTCCTATCGACCTTTTGCCTCAGAATGTTGGCAATATTCCTCTTCGCAAGGTGGTTTTGGCATTTGCCGTGGCGGCTTTTGCGAAAATTATGCTTGACCTCTTTTTCAAAACGAAGAAGGGGCTTCTTCTGCGTGCCGCAGGGGACAATGCGTCCTTTGTGACCACGCTTTCTGTTGATGCAGGACAGAGCAAAATTTTGGGCCTTGCTATCGGGAACGGCTACGCCGCAGTTTCGGGAGCTCTTTTTGCAACGAGCAACGGAAACGTCAATCAGGGAATGGGAATCGGAATGGTAGTTATTGGCTTAGCTTCCTTAATTATCGGACTCTCGCTTTTTCGCTGCGTCCGTTTTATGAAGCCTACGACGAAGGTTATCCTTGGTGCTATCATTTATCAAGCCTGCCTGACGCTTGCAATAGAGCTCGGAATGCCCTCGGCATATAACAAGCTGATTATGGCAATTCTCTTCACGGTGGCACTTGTGATTAGCGGATACGGAAAGGCAAAGTCAAGCACGGGAGGTAAAAAATAATGCTCGAATTACAGAATATTACAAAGATTTACAATCCCGGCGAGGTAACCGAAACCTGTCTTTTCGACAATTTTAATTTGAGAGTTGACGACGGAGAATTTGTGGCTGTGGTCGGCTCGAATGGAAGCGGAAAAACGTCGATGCTTAATATAATCTGCGGCTCTATTCCGGTTGAAGAGGGGAAGATTCTGCTTGACGGCAAGGATATTACCTCGGTTCCCGAATTTAAGCGGTACGGGAATATCGGCAGAGTTTATCAGAATCCCGCGATGGGAAGCTGCTCGGATTTGACGATTCTTGAGAATCTTTCTCTTGCCGATTCAAAGGGAAAAAAGTACGGTTTTTCACGCGGCGTTGACAAAAAAAGAACAGATTACTACAAAGAGCTTCTGTTTGGCCTCGGTCTTGGACTTGAGGATAAATTGGGAGTGAAGGTCGGCTCGCTCTCGGGAGGTCAAAGGCAGGCGATGTCGCTCCTTATGGCAACGATGACTCCTATAAAATTCCTGATCCTTGACGAGCATACGGCGGCGCTTGACCCGAAGACTGCCGAGGTGGTTATGGAGATCACGGACAAGGTTGTCAGAGAAAAGAATCTGACCGCCATAATGGTTACGCATAACCTCCGCTATGCCGTTGAATACGGCTCAAGGCTTTTGATGATGCATAAGGGAAATATCATTATAGATAAGAGCGGAGAGGAAAAGAAAGCCGCCACGGTTCCCGAGCTTCTAAACGTTTTCAATGAGATAAGCATTGAATGCGGAAACTAAAATCCAAATAAAAAAGGACTGCTGCGGCAGTCCTTTCTGTTTTAGGAGATATCGTCAGATAAAAATACCAATAAAAAGCGAAGTGACCCTTGATTGCGAGTTGTAAATCCACAATCAAGAGTCACTTCGCGTGCTGCTTGATATCTATCATCCTTTGTTATCCTCTCTTTCCCAGACTTGTCCTCAGAAATTTCCGACCCTTAATATTCCATCGGAGTGTACCTTCCTTTCTTTGCACCTTTATTATAGCACAGATGTATGCATATTTCAATAGACGAACTATACAAAGTTTACAAATATTTTTTGTGCAAAAGGGAAAAGTTGTAACTTATTACCAAAAATCTCTTTACAAACGGCTAAAAAAGTGATATAATTGTAATGTTGGTTGTTCTTGTTTTTGCCGTTATTCTTAATGCGGCTTTTTATTTTCAAAATTTTATATAATTATGTAAACAAATCCGAAAAAGCTATTGACATTTTTTGGCTTTTATGATATAATGTATACAGGTGTTTTATGCACACAGACATACCAATATTTTACGAAAGGATTTTCCAATTATGAAAAACACAAAGAGAATTATTTCAACACTTCTTGCAGCAATTTTAGTTGTTTGCTCATTTGCGGCTCTCGTTTCCTGCGGAACAGAGAAGGACGGCAATGCTGACGGCGGCAAGCTTAGCGGTGATTTCATTTTCACAACAGGCGGCCCTCAGGGTACATACTACGGCTTTACTCAGGCAGTTACAGCTAAGCTCACAGAGAGCATTGACGGCTGCAAGTTCACAGCTGTTACATCGGGTGGCTCAAAGGCTAATATCGAGGCTATTGCCGACGGCGATGCTCAGTTTGCTATCGTTCAGAACGACGTTATGATCAACGCATATAACGGTGTTGAGAACTTCGTTGATAATAAGATTCAGGATTTCACAGTAATCGGTGCGGTTTATCCCGAGGTTTGCCAGATTATCGCTCGTAAGGGCATTACCTCTATCGAGGAGCTTAAGGGTAAGAACGTATCTATCGGTGCTCAGGGCTCGGGTGTTGTAACAAACTCAACACAGATTCTCGCTCTTCACGGTATCACTCTTGACGATATCACAGTTCATAACCTTGATTCAGGTGCTTCTGCTTCTGCTTTGCAGGAAGGCAAGATCGACGCGTTCTTCTTCACGGGCGGTGTTCCTACTCCCGCTATGCAGCAGCTCGCAACATCTACAGAGATCACATTCTTGTCTCTTGCAGACGATAAGGTTGCAGCTCTTAAGGAAGCAAGCCCCTTCTACGTAGACGTTCAGGTAACACACGATATTTATGACTTTATCCCTGAGGGTGAGATAGTTAACGCTGTTGCGGTTACAGCTACTTACATCGTTTCAAACGACGTTGACGAAGAGGTTGCATACGCGGTAACAAAGGCTCTTTGGGAAAAGCAGGCAGAGATCGCAGCTGTTCACAACACAGGTAAGAGCATGAAGATCGAGGCAGCTCTTCTCGGTATGGATAACGTTCCCACAAATGAGGGTGCAATTCGTTATTACGAGGAATACCTCGAGCAGTACAATGCAGATAACGGCACAGACCTCACTTTTGACCAGTTCTACTACGGTAAATAATCAATAAAGCTTTAACATAGAGGGAACCGCAGTAGTTCTTCAGATTACTGCGGTTCTCTTATGTAAAAAACCAGGAGGAAAAAATATTGCAGACAGACGTAACAGTCAGAAGCGCTGAGGACATAATGAAAGAGGTCGACAGAGAATCGAACACCCGAGTTTTCACAGGCGTTCGTGCTTTCATTCTGAAATGGGCAAAGGTTATTGCCGCATTCTTTATGGTTTCTCTATCCCTTGTTTTCAGCTTGTCCCCCGAGCTTTCAAAACCGATTTTCGTAGGAATGATTCTGATTTTCACATTTATAAGCTTTCCTGCATACAAAAAACAAGTTAAATATGAAAATTACATACCTTGGTATGATTTTATACTGATTGCACTGACGATAGTTTGCTATCTTTATCCCGTCGTGTTCCACGATTCGGTAATTGAGATGGGTAAGAGAATAGGAACAGTTCAGATCGTTATTGCTTTTATTGCTCTTGCACTTATAGTTGAGGCTTGTCGCCGTGCGGTAGGCACTCCTATTCTTTTCGTTGCGGGTGCATTTTGTATTTACGCATTCTGGTGGCTCAACAACAGAAACCCCGTTACAACTGTCAGAAATTTCTGCTATGAAATGTTCTATAACGTTGCCGGCGGTATCTTCTCGACACCTATTGACGTTTGTGTAAACTTTATTATTCTGTTTATTATCCTTGGCTCTATTCTTGAGAGAACGGGTATCGGCAAGTTCTTCGTTGATCTTGCAAACTCTGTGGCAGGCTCAAGTGCCGGCGGCCCTGCAAAGGTTGCGGTTATTT
>JAZRJC010000008.1:0-11094 GCA_045645605.1 Eubacteriales bacterium
CATACGATATGGGCGCAAGCGGTGTACCGATTTCTAATGCGTTGAACGACAAAGCAACTTCATACCTTACCGAGACACAGCGCAGAAGTGCATATGAAGCGGGACAGCGTGTTTCCGAAAGCAGAGCAAACGAACAGAACGCCTTGAATAAAAACGCCGCAAATCGCAACACACAGCGCAGGCGTGGCACCGTTAATATGGAAGGTGTTACCATTTCCGAAATACAGAACACTTTCAACGATCCTCAGAATAAGGCTTATAATATTCTTAAGACTTTGGCTGATGTTACCGGTATAGATATCGTACTTACTAAGTCCGATATCAACGAAAAAGGCGAGTACACAGATCCGCAGGGTAAGTTTACAAGAGACGATAATACTATATATATTGATCTTACCGCAGGACTTTACGGTGTTTCCGATGTAAAAGAACTTTCAAAATACTCAATGTTGAGAACATTTTCCCATGAATTTACACATTTCCTTGAAAAATGGAATCCTTTGATGTATAATGAGTTCAGAAGAGTGGTGTTTGCAGAACTTGAAGCAAGGGGCGAAAATGTACACGACCTTATTGAGCTTAAGGCATCCGACGGAATGAGCTATGATAAGGCAAGCCGTGAAGTAGTCGCAGAGGCTATGACGGATATTCTTCCTGAATCAAGCTTTGTTCAGAATCTTGCGGAGAATCATAAGAACATATTCGAAAAGCTTCTTGAAAAGCTGAAAGAGTTTGTAAGCGAACTTAAAGCATATTTCAATTCTCTTGCGAAGAATCCTTCAAGAGAAGCCAATGCCCTCAAAGAGCAGATAGGCGATACAGTACGCTATGCGGAGAATATCGTTAAGATGTTTGACGAAATGGCGGTACAGGCTGTAGAGAACTATCAGGCTACGGTTGCAACGGAAGATAATGCAGCGAATACAGAAGCAGAAGTAAAGGAGGATAACAATGCCGAACAAAGAGCGGAAAGAACAAACAGAAAACTCATCGCAAACGGTATTTCAATTGATTTCGAAACACCGTCAGAGATTGAAAACGGATCCGGAGTTTCGGAAGGAAATGGAACCGATTCAAAAATGGGTGGCGAAATTTCTCGGGCCGACTTACGAAGATTCAAAGACACCTTACGACAAAGAAGACGAGAATTAGAAAGTAGAGATAAGCACTTTCCGGAGACCGCCTTTGTGGCGCCGAAGGAAGGCTCTATCGAAGAAGCTGAACTCAAAACGATTGTCGATGAGTACAATATAGAAGGATATGTCGTTAAAGAATCCGAATGGAATATAAAAGATGTCTCTTTTGCCAGAGCAGGACGAATTTATATAAGAGAAAACCTAAAAGAAGATGTTCGCGGTGAAGTGGCAGCTCACGAACTTACTCATGTAATGAAGCAGATGTTGTTCGAACCTTATTTGGATTTTGTTGAGCGTACACCTAATATGTTAAAAATGAGCTCAAATAGAACAATTGATTTGTTGGCGAAAATCGAAAAACATCTTGAAAAAAAATCCCGTTACAAAAATATGAAAAATAGCGAAAGCGTGAGTGAACGAGATTTATTCGATGAATTCGATAGTGCGATCTACGGTCACTACATTGCCGGGGATATAGTCGAAGAAAATAGAACTTTGATGGATGAAGTCTTCTACGATTTTGACTCATACATAAAAGAATTTTCCAAGATACACGAAGAATTCAAAAAGGCTAATAAGGCAGCGAGAGCGCAGGAAACGCCCACAGAAGCGAAAGCAGAGAATGTGACCGAGAGCACACCCGAAGTCAAAAACGCCGAGAACGGCAAACAGGAAGCGAAATCCGAGGCAACGGAAAGCAAGTCTTCCGATGCATCTGTAAAAACAAAGCGCAAGGGTAAGCTTCACAACGATATAGAGCCGAAGAACAAGAGGCAGAAGGAATCCCTTAAGGTGCTTGAGGTGCTGGCTGATGCACTCGGCGTTGATATCTATACCTTTGAATCCCCCGTCGAAAACGGCAGAAGAATAGGGGAAAACGGTAGATACGATACCAAGACGGGTAAAATATACATCGACCTTTACGCAGGTAACAACGGAGAGGGCGTTATGCTTTACACGGCGGCGCACGAGCTTACTCACTTCATCCGTCAGTGGTCTCCCGATAAGTACAATACCTTCACAGACTTCCTTATTAAGCAGTACGGCGAAAAAGGTGTATCCGTGGATGATCTTGTCAATGCTCAGATCGAGAAGGCTAAGAACAGTAAAACGCATCCGAGAGAGTTATCCTACGATGAAGCTCTTGAGGAAGTGGTAGCGGATTCTTGCGAGGCTATGCTCACCGATACGGATATCGTATCAAAAATAGCCAAACTTAAAGCCAAGGATGAAAGCTTGTGGGAAAAGATCAGAGACTTCTTCATAGACCTTGCCGACAGAATCAAGGCGGCGTATGAAAATCTGTCCCCTTATTCCGAGGAAGGCAGAGCCGTTGCAGATATGCTTGAAACGGCAGAACAGCTTAAAGATATGTGGATGGGCGCACTTGTAGAAGCGAGCGAGAATTACAATGCGGACGGAATCATTACCGAAGGTGCGGTCATAACCGATGAAAATGGTGTGAAGCGTTCCATTCGTTCAATGAAACAAGACCTTTCTGAGGGCAAGATGTTTGAAGACCTTAAGACTTATTGTGGATACACAGAAGAAAGGGTCGATACCTTGCGCCGTCAAATCGAAGATCTCGTTGAGTTTATGATTCCTTATAGAAATACCGTGGACATGAATGAGGAATACGGCAAGAAGGAGAGAAAGTATTCTCCCTTCAAACCTAACTCCGACCCTTTGTATAAGGTTTCTCTCGACTTCTCGACTCTTTGCACTAAGAGACTTCTCACTCAGCACATTATTGAAGAACTACAAGTTCAGCAGAGCAGAGCCTTGAGTGCGGAGGAACAACTTGCCATTCGTGATATGCTCATCCAGTATGAGAAGCAAGAAAAGGGCATTCAGGTCGCTTGTGCAATGTGCTATGTCGAAGCAGCTCGTCTTAAATCTCCGAAGCAGATAAATAAGTGGCTCGATGATATCGAGGAACCTTTAAGAAACTATTTCGCCGACAAAAACTCCGAATTTGCCGCTACCATCAAAAAAGCTCAAGAAGATTTCAAAGAATCCCGTGGTTATAGCAGAGATGTGGCTAAAAAGGACATGAAGAATAAAGATGTCAAAGAACTGGACAAGATACGCCCTCGTATGCGTGAAAATTATAAGCCAAGCAATGAGGAAATGGAAATCATCCGAAGAGCAAAGCAGCTTCCGAGAGAGACCTTCTTGAAAGCGGAAAACCTTGCTACATTGAGCGAAAACGAACCCGAAGTCTATTCGGGGTATACGAACTTTGTAAGAACTGCTACGAGAAGCAAGGCTCTTGAGACCCCCGTTTCATATTACTACGGTGACTCTTACGAAAGCGGTGCCAAAGGCGTAAAGGTAACGGACTCCATTATCGAATCCATGAACGAAGAGAACGGTCTCCGTTTTTCCTCATGGTCTGATTGGAGAATTCAACATCTCTTGGATTATATGACGGCTGTTATTGATCTGAGCGTTCGTAAAGCCAAAATGCACGGCTATACAAAGTTTCCAGAAGAGGTGCGTGTACTTGGCAAGACGGGTATGATGTTCAATATGAGCGGTGTTCCCGGCAACGGTACGGGTCTTAATCCCGATGGTTCACTCAGCTTCAGCAAGGAAAACAGCATGGACCCTAATGATGCGATAACTTTGAGAGAAGAATTTGCCGAAACTGCAGGATTTCAATGTATAGGCGTGAGCGATGCCCACATCAAGGCTCTTCTCGATAGCGACACCATCGATTATGTTATCCCTTATCATAAGAGCGGTCTTAACGCAACCTTGAGAAAAATGGCTGAAATAAACGGATGGAAAGACTATGAGTCCGTTCAGCACGCAAAAAAGAACCCGAACGCAATCAAACCCGAAGGAGCAGAAAATTGGCAGATAGAGCCTTCCTTCAGCGAATTCTTTGTTGGCTACGATACGGGCATGAGCGGCATCAAGGCTATGAGAGCGAGTGCCGATAGATACATAGAACTTTGCAAGGAGCGAGGACTCACTCCCAAGTTTAATGACTTCGTGGGTGAAGATAACTATTGGAAGCTTCTCGTCGACCGCAAGATGATAAATCAGAAGACAGGCAAACTCATCGTCCAAAAGGCGGTAGAGCCTAACTTCGATTTTGACGCCATCAAGAGCATCGTGAAAGAGTACGCAGAAAACTACGATCCCGAAGTGGAGACAAGAGCTACCGAGTATATCCAAAAGCATTGGAACGAAGTACCCAAGCGCATCAAAGATCTCAAGAGCGGTAAGGTCAAGCATTCCGTTGACACCTTAGCGAATACTACCGTGGCGGCTACGCCCAATAGTAAACTTTCCGACCGAGACAGCGATGACGATGTTCAGTATCAGGCACGGAGAAAAAAGGATAGTACGCATAACGATGATTATCCAACGGACGGTGTTCACTGGGGAATCAAAGAGGGCATTATAACGGATGCTGATGCGAGGGCCGTATGGAAGGCAGTGTCAGAAATATCAAAACAAGAATACAACTATCCGAAAACGATAGATGGTTATGCTATTGTTGAAAGCGATAAAATATTAATGGTTGTGGATGCCGATTATAGAAAACCAGTTGTTAAATCAATCTTTAAATTCAAAGAAGAAAATTCATATGTAAAGGAGTTGATAACAAATGCAATCGGAGACGAACGAAAAATACAAGCAGAGAAATCTCTTATTGAAATCGTTTATGGAAAAGAATTTGTCGTCCAATACAATGTTGAAAATAGTAGAGCCTATGAGGGGCAAAACAGACGAGGAAAAGGAACAAATAGCGGAGAAACTTCTGGAGAATTTAAAGTCAAGTCATGGCACTTCGAGGATGACCAAAACCAAAACCGAAGAAAAACCTTAACGGATCGTGAGGTTTTGAAAGAAGCCGCAGAGGAACTTCGAAAGATATCCGATGAAGTTGACAAAGGTGTGCGTAAAATCGGCAAGCTTACTGACGAAGAACTCGAAGTATTGAACGAGATCGAAGATAAGCTTGACAGACGTACTACAGAGTGGCTTGAGGTCGAAAATAAAGATGTCTTGAAATCTCTTCTTCAGAAAGCCCGTAAGGTAGTGGAAACACGTCAGCGAGAATACGATGCAGAAAAGCTTAGGCGTTACCGTGAGCACAGAGACAATGCGGAAACCATACGCAAAGTCAAAGCAAAGCTCAATTCCGATGTCAAAGAAATGATCGGTTGGATAAACCATCCGAGCAACAAGGACATCAAGAAGCGTATCCCCGACAGCTTAAAGGATGTAGTAATACCTTTTCTTCGAAGCATAGATTTTTCAAGCAAGACAAAACTTGAAAAAGGAGAGAATACAGCTGCTGACGAAAGATTCTATAAGCGCATGGAAAATCTCCAAAAGGTTCTTGAAAATTATGCGGCAGGAAAAGATATAGACGGGTCCGGTATTCTTGCGGATATGGTTCTCCCCGAAGATTTCTTAGCGGACCTTAACGACCAATTGGAAACAATAAGAAAGATCATAGAAGCCAAAAGCGGACGATTTGTAATAAACGAAATGACCGCCGAGGAATTAAAGAATCTTCATAAAGTCGTTAAGATATTAAAGAACTCCATAAAGAATGTAAATACCTTCTATAATCAGGGTGTATTCAAGCACGTATCCGATGCAGGAGATTCGGGAATAGAATATATGAACGAATTGTCCGATCATTCCAACAAGTGGATAGATAGAGCATGGGACAAAATATGGGCACACTTGAAGCCTTACGAAGGATTCAAGCTTTTCGGAGAATCGGGAAAGGCAATTTTTAAGACCTTGCAGAAAGCACAAGCTAAGCTTGCGTTTAACGAAAAGGCTATTGAAAGCTTTGTAAAAGAAACTTACAAACCCGAAGAAGTAAAAGCATGGGAAAAGCAAGTCATATCGTCTAAAATGAGTGGCAAGGAAGTGAAAGCTACCGTTGCACAAGTCATGGGACTTTATGAATTGAGCAAAGACCCCGAAGGCAAGAAGCACATTCTCAACGGCGGTATACGTTTCTCTTATTCTAAACCGAAAACATCACTTTTCAACCACGATCACGGATTGGAGTTGAGCGAAGATCACGGACATATTTTGACCGAAGAAGAACTCAACGAAATGACGAGCAAGCTTACGGAAAGACAAAAAGAAGTTGCCGACAAGATACAGCAATTTTTGGCTAAAGATTGCGGAAGATTGGGTAATGAAGTATCTGTTATCCGTTTTGGAGAAAGATTGTTCAATAATCCCTTTTACTATCCTATAAGCGTTGATAAGAGAAAACTCAGTACAGATAAAGCGAACGAAGAAATGAATAAAAACGCTTCTTTGTACGCTCTTCTAAACATGGGATTTACAAAACAACGTGAAGGATCGAAAAAAAGAGTTGTAGTGTACAGTATATTTGATGTACTTGCAGGACATTCCTCCGACATGGCACGTTATAATGCTTTCGCTCTTCCTCTTATTGACACTATTAAGTGGCTTAATTATAAGCAAGTGGAAATAGATGAAAACGGACGAAAGATAGAACGTGACAGCATACGTGATCAGATGGCGAGAGTATACGGCGCTCCTCCGACCGAAGGAAATAAGCAAACTGTAGGCTATGCCGAGAATTTTGTTACGAGCATTATTAAAGCAATGAACGGAACAGAATCGCAAGGATCTAAGTTTGATTCATTCGGCACAAGAACATTGCACCGTTACAATATAGCTCAGGTTGCTTATAATTTAAGCACAGCTATACAGCAGCCGTTATCCATGATAAGAGCCGCAATGGTTCTTTCTCCGGAGTCAATTATCGGAAACCCCTTAAATACGAAAGAAGTCAAAGAAAACAAAGAAGAAATGCTGAAATACAGCGGCATTGCGGTTTGGAAATCTCTTGGCTTTTACGATGTCAATATTTCAAGGGGCGTTAGTGAACTCATAAAAAATGATCGCACTAAGCTCGATAAGTTTATAGACATCGGAATGAAAGGCGCAGAGTTCATGGATACGTGGACATGGGCAAGCATTTGGGGCGCATGCAAAAAGGAAGTGACCAAAAAACAGAAGTTGAACGAAGGTACCCCTGAATTCTACAAAGCGGTCACAGACTTGTTTGAGGAGGTTGTATACAGTACTCAGGTCGTAGACAGCGTTTTCACAAAAACGGAATATATGCGTAATCAAAGCGCAATACCACGTATATTAAGTTCGTTTATGAGCGAACCCGTCACAACGGCAAACATGGTATTCAGCGCATTGAATAAAGTGAAAACGGACGAACAACATGGTATGTCATGGAAAGAAGCTGTAAAAAAGAACGCCAATACAATATCACGTACAATAGCGGTATATTCTGTAGCGGCTATTCTCAATGCAGCGGTACAGGCTGCCCGTGATGCTCTCAGAGATGATGACGAGTACGAAACATTTCCGCAAAAAGCTGCCGAAGCATTTTGGAGTAATTTTATTGACGAGATAACTCCGTTCAACAAACTCCCTATATTAAGTAATATATGGGAATTTGGCAAAATGACTCTTTCAAAATTCGGCGTTGATACTTACGGTTATGCTCCTCAATCGGTTATCCTCCAAGGATACGACCAAGCGGGCAAAGCTATTGAGATCTTGTTTGACAAAGACAGTAAGTATACATTGACCGGAAAAACTTACAAGCTTTTGCAAGCGGCATCAAGTATCAGCGGTCTTCCTATGTCAAATATAATGCGTGAAGTTGTTACCGTTTGGAACAATACAATTGGTGCAGTTAATGACGATTATATCGTGCATAACTACGATAAAGGCGACAAAGGGTATATAAAGAACGCATATCTTGAAGGTAATATCAGCGAAGAAGAAGCTGTACAGGAACTTATTTCTCTTGACCTTGCCGAGGATGAAAACGAGGCATATTGGATGCTTCAAGAAAGCAGTAAATATGCAAAACTTCTCGATGCGGCATTCAACGGCAAGAGCATAGAAAAAGCATCCGAAGAACTTATAGCGCATGGCGTAACGAAAAAAGAGATCAGTTCACGGATAAAATCTGCGGTTAAGCAACGTTTCAAAGACGGTAGAATAACCGAAGAAGAAGCTGTAGCGGTACTTCAAAAGTATTTGGGAATACCAAGTTACTCTGCGATAGTAATGCTTCAAAATTGGGACAATTGATCTCCCCACAAAAACAAAAAAGCTCTCCTCGGTGCGTACTGCACCGAGGGAGCAAAAATAAACAACATAGGAGGAGTAATGGAAAAACGAAAAAACACAGTAGAACAGATGCACCCGAAAGTGGATGGTATGGCAAGCATACCGAAGATACAACATGAATTTATAATGCACGCAGTAGAAAAGCGTTATAAGACAGCAATGGCAATAACAGTGGCGTTAGCGGTACTTTCAAATCTTATATGGGTATTGTGCGTAGCCGCCGGGGTAATATAGCATAGCGCAGAGGCGCAATAGGATGAAAGACAAAAAGTATCATCAAATAGTAAAAGACTCTTATCTTTCCCGATCCGATTGGGAAGAACTTATTCATCAATGGTGTTTCAACGAAAAGCATCGAAAGATGCTTGAAATGAATCTGCTTGACGGTATGTCTTACATGGACATTGCCGAAGCTGTTGAGCTTTCGCTCCAACAGACAAGCACGATAATGCAAAGAGAAAAGAAAGATTTCTTTGCGAAGGTGACAAAAATTATAAATCAGTTATAACATAGTTATAACACAGTTTTAAGACAGCTATTAACTTGATTGTTGATAGCTGTCTTTTTTTATATAATTAAGGCGCAAAGGAGATAAGCAAGGGAGTTGATTTTAGAGCGTTTTGCCAAACTCCCGATGCATTTATCATCGATAAACAAATCGCTCTGAAAAGCGAAAAGGAAGCGTTATGAACGATAATGTATATGTAAGTTACAATGCCAACCCCGAAAGAAAGAGGGTGGGCGACTGCACCGTAAGAGCCATATCAAAGGCGTTGGGACAAGAATGGGAACACACGTTTTTGGGATTGTGTCTGCAAGGCTTTATCATGCACGATATGCCTTCATCAGATGCCGTATGGGGAGCGTACCTATTCCTCAAAGGATTCAGGCGCAAGACCGTGGATACAGAATGCCCCGAATGCTACACCATAAGGGAGTTTTGTGAGGAATACAAGGAAGGCACGTATATAGTGGCTCTTGACAAACACGTTGTCGCCGTGATCGATGGCAAGCTCTACGACTCGTGGGACAGCACAGATGAATCGCCGATCTACTATTGGTATATAAGCGGAGGACAGAAGAATGAATAATTTTCAAAACGGATATCAAGGGTATCCGCAGCAAGGCAGAGGTTATATGCAGGGGTATTACAATGCAAACGGCGCACTTCCCATGTTGGAACAATTCAAAAACAATTATGCACAGCCCTTCATGGGTGGTTATCAAACACAAGCAACGCAAAACGGCTTTGCTTGGGTCCTTGACGAAAACGAGGCAAGAGGCGTACCCGTTGCGCCGGGAAACACGGCTATTCTTTGGGCGAAGGAAAAGCAAGAATTTTATATAAAGTCGGTGGACGGTCAAGGCGTACCGTATTTTGAAGCTTGCGTTTGGCAGAAAAAGGAGCCGGTACCGCAATCCCCGCAAATGCAGAATGCTGACTATGTAGATCGTGCAGAATTTGAACGCACGATCAACGAGTTAAAAACAGCGCTCGATGAATTGAAAACGCCCAAAAACAAAAGGAAACAAGAACCCGAATCGGAGGTAACGGATAATGGCTAATTCTCTTTACAACAAATTCAACGGTGAAAACAATGCCGGTAACGATATAGGAAGCGCATTTAAGGCTTTCATGGAACAGAACAAAGGCGCAGACGCCAATAAAATGCTTGCAAATCTTGTCAACAGCGGCAAGATATCGCAACAGCAGCTTAATATGGCGCAGAATTACGCACAGCAAATAGGCGGTATGCTTTCCCACTTCAAAGGAATGTTCGGATTCTAAAATGCATCTAACCGCATAAGCGGTAGAAATAAAACAAAACAAAAAAAGAAAGGAATTAATTTATGGGTTATGGAGAAGGAATGAGTCCCGCTGATGTAGCAGCGGTGACCAATCACAGCAACAGCAGCGGAGGTTGCGGCGGAATGTGGGGAGGCGATTTTGGTTCATGGATCATTTTGTTCCTCATAGCGGCTATGTTTGGCGGCGGCTTCGGTGGTTTTGGCGGCTTCGGCGGAGGCGGCGGCATTTTGCCTTGGCTTCTGTTCGGCAACGGCGGCTTTGGCGGTTTCGGCGGCAACTGCAGAGAAGCATGTGCAACACAGAGCGATGTAAGAGCGGCTGTGGATCAGCAGACTTTGATAAGTAAGCTTGATCAGCAGACCTACGGACTTGCAGACAGCACATATTCGCTCAACAATACTATTGTCAACGGCTTTCATGGCGTAGATAACGCTATATGCAACCTTGGATATCAGAACCAGGCAGGCATAAACAGCTTGAGCCGTCAGATCGCAGAATGCTGCTGTGACACAAGGCAGGCTATCGGTGATGTCAAGTACACCATTGCACAGGAAGGATGTGAAACACGTCATGCTATGTGCAATAATACACGCGACATAATCGATAACGCAAATGCAAACAGCCGTGCTATCCTTGATTTCCTCGTCAAGGACAAGATCGACACTCTTACAGCGGAAAACCAGACACTCAGATTTGCGGCATCTCAGAGCGCACAGAATGCGTACATAACCGCAAATCAGCAGGCACAGACGGCGGAACTTATACGCCGACTCGGCAGAGACTGTCCCGTACCCGCTTACGTTGTGCCGAATCCCAACTGCTGCTATCAGTATGCACAGCCTGCTTGCGGATGCGGCGGAAACGGATTCTGAAACAAATAGCACTACAGCTTTTCCGATTTAGGAAATGGTCAGCCTTTGCTGATACTGTGATGAACGGCGGCAGGGTAATACTTGCCGCCTTATTTTA
>JAZRJC010000009.1:0-16505 GCA_045645605.1 Eubacteriales bacterium
ACATAGGCATCAATACTGTCGGTCACCATTTTAATGGTGGCTTCTGCCATAAGACGAATATCGTGGCATTCCTCACCGGTTCTGCCGTTAAGGAAAGTAATGATCTCGGCAATATCCTCTGCCTGATCGCCGATTCTTTCCATATCGGTAATCATTTTAAGGGCAGCGGAAATCACACGAAGGTCTTTTGCTACGGGCTGCTGCTGAAGTAGAAGCTTTAAGCAAATGGCTTCGATTTCACGCTCCATTTGGTCGATTGTGTGACCTTGTTCCTTTGCCTTTCGTGCGCCTGCGGTGTTACCTTCTAAAAGCGCCTTTGCAGATAGAGCAATAATACTTTCGCATTCAGTGCCCATTTCAATCATTTTCTTATTCAGCTGCCCTAACTGCTCGTCAAATCTACTTCTCATATCTCTTAACCAAATCTTCCTGTAATGTAATCCTCGGTACGCTTGTCCCGGGGCTGTGAGAACAATTCTTCAGTTTCACCGAACTCTACGAGCTCTCCAAGAAGAAAGAATGCCGTATTATCAGAGATACGTACTGCCTGCTGCATATTATGAGTTACTATAATTATAGCATATTTTTCTTTTAATTTCAAGGCAAGTTCTTCAATTCTTGAAGTGGATATCGGATCAAGTGCAGAAGTGGGTTCATCCATCAAGAGAACCTTCGGTTCTACTGCAAGGGCGCGGGCGATACACAGACGTTGTTGCTGACCACCGGAGAGACCAAGAGCATTCTTTTTGAGGCGATCCTTTACCTCGTCCCAAATAGCCGCATCTCGAAGAGCCTGCTCAACAATTTCATCAAGCTTCACCTTGCTTGTGATTCCGTGCGTACGAGGACCATATGCGATATTATCATAAATGCTCATGGGGAATGGGTTAGGCTTTTGGAACACCATACCAACGTCGCGGCGAAGCTCGTTTACGTCCAAGTCCTTATCAAAAATATTGAAACCGTTATAACCAACCTCACCCGTGATTTTCACAGTGGGAATCAGGTCATTCATTCGATTAAGCGTTTTCAGGAAAGTGGACTTTCCGCAACCGGAAGGGCCAATCAGGGCAGTAATGCTTTTATCGGGAATGGATATGTTGATATTTTTCAATGCTTGATTTTCACCGTACCAAAGGCACAAGTCTTTAGCCGTCATTATTTCACTCATACGTTTCTCCTTTTTGCAAAGTATTTGCCAACCAAGGTGGCAGAGAGATTTATAATCAATGTGAGAATCATCAAAATTGCAGCGATTGCGAAAGCTACACCAAATTCGCCCTCTTCTTTTGCATATACATAAAGCGCAACGGTCAAAGTCGCACCGGGTGAAGTCAAGCCTTCGACTACGCCATTAAGGGCGTGCGCAAACCCCGCGGTAAAGAGCAAGGCAGCAGACTCACCGAGTATTCTGCCAACAGATAAGATACAACCTGTGATAACACCATCGACACATCCGGGAAGCACTACGGTACGAATGACTCTCCATTTACCCGCACCAAGACCAAAAGCTCCCTCACGATAGCTTTGCGGAACGGTTTTCAGGCTTTCCTGCGTTGTTCGCATTACTGTAGGCAAATTCATAATCACAAGTGTTAACGCACCGGCAAGAAGGCTTGTTCCGAAATTATTGGAGAACAGAAGCATACCCACAAGACCGTAGATAATAGACGGAATACCCGAAAGCGTTTCGGCGGCGTATTCGATGATTGATACTATTTCTTTATTTTTGGCATATTCGGTAAGATATATTGCCGCCCCCACACCAAGAGGTAACACAATCACAAGTGTCGCAAGCACGATGTAAAGGGTGTTCAAAACGTCAGGCAAAATACCGATTCTCTCAGTCAGGTAACTCGGTTTGGTAGAAAGCAGCTCCCAAGAAATATTAGGAATTCCGTTTACAAGAACGTATCCCATAAGGAATAATACAAGGCCTGCTGTCAGTGAGGTGCAAAGAATCATAGTTCCACGCATAAAACCGATATATAGTTTTCTCTTTTTATTCATCTTATTTCTCCTTGTTACGCTTGAGGAAGAAATTGAGCGTAGCGTTAATCATCATAATAAAAAGGAACAGTACAAGTGCTATAGAGAACAGCGCGTTTCTCTGCAAGCTTCCGGGGCTTGAATATGCCATTTCGCTCGCTACGGCTGTTGTAAGAAAACGTACACTTTGAAAGAGTGAAGGCATATTAGCTACGTTCCCCGCAACCATCATAACCGCCATTGCTTCACCGATTGCACGACCAACACCAAGAACAACTGCGGCAGCAATACCGCTTTTTGCGGCAGGTACAGAGACCTTGAAAAATGTTTCGATAGATGTTGCTCCAATAGCCAAGGAAGCATCCTCGTATTCTTTGGGCACTGCATCAAGCGCGGTGATGGAAACCTTAATAATATTTGGCAAAATCATAATGGCAAGCACGATAATTGCCGCAAGTAAACTCGCACCATCGGGCACGTTAAAGATTTCTCTGATTGCAGGTACTAAAACAAGCATCCCCACAAGACCGTAAACAACTGAAGGAATACCGGCAAGAAGGTTTACAGCTGCTTCAACTACAGCTCTGACCTTTTTATTTGCAACTTTTGAAAGATATACGGCGGCAAAAAAACCAATCGGCACACCAATAAGGATAGCTCCCGCCGTTCCGTACACACTAGTTAAGATGAATGGCAATATTCCATATTTCGGCTCTGCAGCTGTGGATGACCACTCTTTGCCGAAAAGAAAATCTATAAGTCCGATTTCTTTAATTGCGGGAATACCTGATATAATCAGATACACCGTAATAAGCAGCACACAACCAACTGTGATGAGTCCGAGTATGAGGAATATGCCGTGTATAATATTCTCAAATAATTTGTTTTTCTTCATATTCTAACCTCAATGGGAATAAGCGGCGGTGCGAAAGCGCCGTCGCTTTGAAATCCTTAGTTTACAGTAACTACACCTGCTGCTATGATAATTTCATGTGCGGCGTCGCTTGTGATGTAATCGAAGAATTTCTGTGCGCTCGGGGAGAGCTTTGCATCTTTTTTTGTTACAAGAACGAAGGGGCGCTGTACTACGTAGCTACCGTCTTTGATAGTTGCTTCACTTGCCGCAACACCATCTACAGTGAGAGCCTTTACGGTGTCCTTAACGGAAGCGAGAGATGCGTAACCGATTGCCGCAGGGTTGCTTGCAACGGCTGTAATAACGTCACCCGTAGAAGTAAGCTCCTGACGGTAATTGCACTTGTCCTTGGTCCCCGTAATGTCCTCAAAACCGTCTCTTGTGCCGCTGCCCGCTTCACGAGCGATGAGAACGATCGCCGCATCGTTGCCGCCAACCTCATTCCAATTCTTAAATTCGCCCGTATAGATCTTAGCGATTGTTTCAACTGAGAGGTCAGAAACGGGGTTGCCCGGGTTTACAATGATTGCGATGCCGTCGTAAGCAAGCACGGTTCCTTCAAGTCCCTTTGCCTTTTCTTCGGCCTTAAGGTTACGGCTGGAAAGACCAATATCACATCTGCCTTCCAGAACTGCCTGAATGCCCGCGCCGGAGCCTGTAGCGTTGTAGGTCACAGTAATATCGGTGTCATTTTCAAAGGCCTCGCCTAAAGCACCGATAACTTTGTTCATAGAGCTAGAGCCGTCTGTTGCAACTGCCTCTTTGTTTTCACCGCATCCGGTGAGCATACCTACGATAAGTAATGCGACTGCGAATAAGCTAATAATTTTTTTCATTTTCAAGATCTCCTTTTGATTTATTGTTTTTTACTTGTCGATTTTCTCGACTACGATTACATTTTATCACTATTCTGTAAAATCCATAACCAAATTGCTGTAAAATCGGAGTAAAAAATCGCCGCCTCACATAGAAGCGGCGATATAATTAGTTGTTCCTCTCATTAAGACAACTTATACGAAGGAAAGATACTTTTTAGGAGAAAACGAAAATCTGTGATTAAACAAGTAACAAAACCGAGTTTTACACTCAATGTTACATTTTAAAGAACCAAAAACAATTCGATTAACAGCCAAATGCTCAAAAAACATTGTTACATAAAAAGAAAGCGCCGTGCAGTTTGCTCGGCGCTTATTATTTAGACTATTATAATAACTTTTCTCTGTAAATTTACCCGAAAAACCGCATAACTACTCCGCTTTTGTGAAGTCGGTTAGTCAATCGGCTTCATCGTTGGGAACAAGAGAACGTCTCTGATCGAAGGACTATCCGTCAGGAGCATAACAAGACGGTCGATACCAAAGCCAAGACCGCCGGTAGGTGCTAAACCATA
Source organism: Eubacteriales bacterium (assembly GCA_045645605.1). Classification (GTDB taxonomy): domain Bacteria; phylum Bacillota; class Clostridia; order Oscillospirales; family CAG-272; genus SIG710. Next base: position 4,296 of record JAZRJC010000009.1, read on the forward strand.
CTCAAGGGCTGTTACGTAGTCGTAATCAACCTCTGCACGGCAAGAGGGATCCTCCGCCTTCTTTGCGGCAACCTGACGCTCAAATCTTTCCTTCTGGTCGATCGGGTCATTCAGCTCGCTGAACGCATTTCCAAACTCTGTTGCGTTAATAAAATACTCAAATCTCTCTGTGAATGCAGGGTTATCTGCCTTTCTCTTTGCAAGAGGAGAGTTTTCAACGGGATAATCGTAAATAAAGGTAGGTTGAATGAGATTTTCCTCAACGAATGCATCGAAAAACTCGATAAGAACGTGTCCGCGTGTTGCATTCTCGGGAACCTCAACGTGCTTTTCCTTCGCACAAGCTCTTGCTTCCTCATCTGTCTTCCAATCGTTGTAATCACAGCCGGAATACTTCTTGACAGCCTCAACCATGGTCATTCTTTCCCAATGACCCATATCTATTTCCTTGCCCTGATAAGTTATAACCTTTGAGCCTGTAATCTTCTCGGCAAGCATTGTGTTAAGCTCTTCAACAAGGTCCATCATTCCCTTATAGTCTGTGAACGCCTGATAAAGCTCAATCGAGGTAAACTCGGGATTATGCTTCTGGTCCATACCCTCGTTTGTGAAAATACGGCCAACCTCGTACACTCTGTCCATACCGCCGACAATAAGACGCTTCAGATAAAGCTCTGTTTCAATACGGAGATACATATCCATATCAAGCGTGTTGTGGTGAGTTACAAAGGGTCTTGCCGCCGCGCCGATCTCAAGCGGAACAAGGATAGGAGTATCAACCTCAAGGAAGCCCTTTCCGTCAAGATAGTTTCTGATTTCCTTCAAAATCTGCGAGCGCTTGATAAAGGTATCCTTAACGTCGGGATTTACAATAAGGTCAACGTATCTCTGGCGATATCTCGTTTCCTGGTCTCGAAGTCCGTGGAACTTCTCAGGGAGAGGAAGAAGTGACTTCGCAAGAAGCTCTATCTCCTTTACGTGAACCGAAATTTCACCGCGTCTTGTTCTGAACGCAAATCCGCTAACGCCAACGATATCACCGATATCCCACTTTTTGAACTGCTCAAACGTTTCCTCGCCAATGTCGTCAATACGGACGTAGCACTGGATTCTTCCCTTTCCGTCAGCGATGTCGATAAAGTTTGCCTTACCCATATCGCGGCGGCTCATAATTCGGCCCGCAATCTTTACGTCCTTATTTTCGTATTCCTCAAAGTTATCCTTTATATCAACAGTATACGTGTCAAAGTCATATTTAACCTTTTCAAAGGGATTCATGCCCTTTGCGCAAAGGTCTGCAAGCTTTTCGCGACGGACACGGAGAATATCGCTAAGCTCCTCTGCTGATACCTCTGTTTCCTCTTCATTGTTCAAAATCTTTTCGTCTGCCATCTTAAAAATCCTTTCGATTATTGAAATCCTCGTAGTATCAACCGTTATTTGCGCTTGCTCTTGAAACCTCAAGAACAGTCATGTGAATAGCACCGCTCGGCACGTCCACAACTACCTTTGCTCCTGCCTTAGCACCAATAAGAGCCTTTCCTATCGGTGACTGGTCTGAAATAAGTCCCTCAAGAGGAGAAACCTGATTGGGTGCTACGATACTATACGTTTTTTCCTTGCCTGTTTCATCAACACAAACCTTTACAAGAGAGCCCATGCTTACAACGCCTGCATCAATCGTTGCTTCATCAACGACAACCGCAGCCTCAATCATAGCCTCAAGCTCTTTAATTCTTGCCTCAATTTGTGCCTGCTCGTTTCTTGCCGCATCATATTCTGCATTCTCAGAAAGGTCACCAAACGATCTTGCAACGGCAATCGCCTCAAGGTTTTCCTGTCTTTTAGTGTTTTTCAGGTAACTGAGCTCGTCCTGAAGCTCCTTTAATCCTGCTTCTGTGTAAAGTGTCTGTTTTTCGTTTGCCATTATAACCTCCGATGCCGCAAAATTTGGGGCGGCTAAATTATTTTTGAAAATTTTGTGATAGTAAATTATTCTGCCTCCATAGTTTCGACGCTCGCCGCAGGAATCTCCTCAGGCTCAACTATCTCAATCGTTTTGAGATATTCAACAGCCGCTAAAAGCTGTGCGTCCATATCATCGGGAAGCTTATAAATATTTATCTCCTTAGCCTCTTCTGAAAGATCAACGACGTTATCGGGAGTGATTCCTATACCGTCATATCCTTCGGAATAGGGCGGAAAATACATCTTTGTTGTCAAGCGAAGTCCACATCCGTCAGACAAGGGAATAATTGACTGCATACTTCCCTTTCCGTAAGTTGTGATGCCAAAGCTTTCTGCCTTATCATAGTCCATAAGAGCGCTTGTGAAAAGCTCTGCCGCGCTTGCGGTATTATCATTACAAAGAACCGCCATAGGGAAGGTCATCTCTGACACGTCCGACTCTATCGACGTGCTGTTCCCTGCCTTATCGACTATTCTTATAATAGGTCCTTCGGGAAGAAGCATATCAAGAATTTCACAGATAACGTTCAAGTCTCCGCCGGGATTGTTTCTGACGTCAAAAACGAATTTCTCAGCGCCCTCGGCCCTGAGTGTATCAAGTGCCGTAGAAAACTGCTCAACCGTCGTGCCATCAAACTCAAGAATTTTTATAATACCGATTGATTTATCCTTATCGTAAATACGCGACATAACAGATTGAGAATTAACGTATCCTCGCTCAATTGAAAACTCTACCGTTTCTTCAAAATTCTTGCCGCGCTTGACTGTAAAATTACACATCGTGCCTGCATATCCCTGAAGCTTTTCAACAGCCTCTGTATAGCCAATCTCCGAAACGCTCTCGGCGTCATCGCCAATACCAACGGCAACGATAAGGTCCCCCGGCTCAACTCCTGCCCTAAGTGCCGGTGAATCGGGCATTACGTTAAGCACCTCAATAACTCTGTATTCTGTGTTAAAAATCACATTTATACCGATTCCCTGCATTTCTCCTCTTGATTCGTCAAGAAGTCTTGCAAATTCCTCGGCTGTATAATATTCGGTGTATTTATCAACGGTTCCACCGACGTAACCGCGAAGAGCGCCTGCAAGCACCTCATCATAATCGATATCGTAGTATGAATATGCACTGAAAATGCTGTCAAGCTCATCGATCTTTTCAAAATCAATACCGCCCCTCAAGGGAAGATCGGTATTTGACGCCTCACCCGAGCCGTCATCCGACTCTGTTTCATTCGGGTCTTGATAAACGTAATCTGCATACTTTTGCGTATAATAATTCGCAACAAAAACATAGGTGGTTGCAACTGTCACAACGCAAAAAACAATAAGTGAAACAACAAATATCAGCAGGTGTTTTTTCTTATTTTCCGGTATCTGTCCCTGTGAATTGTTGTCCCTTGGATTTTCAAATCCACTGTTCAAGGATATCGCCTCCGTGGTATCTTTCTTTTATGTATAATTAACCGTTCCCAAAATCAGGGCTGCTTTACGTAGTTGAGAGGATTAACTCGCTTGCCGTTTTCTCTCACCTCAAAATGAACGTGATTGCCCGTTGAACGTCCTGTTGTACCAACGTACGCAACAACCTGTCCCTGCTTAACCACGTCGCCCGCTTTACAATTCAGCTTACTTGCGTGAGCATAAAGAGTAGCCTTTCCGCCGCCGTGATTTATCAAAACGTAGTTTCCGTAGCTGGAATGATAGGTTGCGGTTACAACAGTTCCCGCGGCTGACGCGTATATAGGCGTTCCCTTTGCCGCCGGAATATCAATACCCTGATGGTTCTCCTTAACACCGTAGATTGTTCTCCAACCAAAGCCGGAGCTTATTCTTCTGTTGTTTGACGGCAACGGCCAGATAAATGCTCCTCCGACAAACTGGCTGTTTTCCTTTGCCTGAAGCTCTCGCAAAAGCTTTTCAATCTCAGCGTCAAGCTTATCCTCTTCAGCCTTATAGGTATTGTATGTAGATTGATATTTGCTGATGTCACTTTGCAGACTGTCAATATACTTTTCGTTCTCCGACTGAAGAAGATTCAGCTCATTCTGAGCACTGATATTGCTTTCCTGCGTAGAATCAAGCATAGCCTTGTACTCGTTAAGACCCGTAAGCGCCTCTTCAAGCTTTGCCTTGCTCTCCTTATAGGACTCCATTTGCTTTGAGGTGTAATCGAGCAAGGAATCGACCTTGTCAACTCTCGAAAGGAAGTCGTAGAAGCTCTCTGAGCCTAACACAAGCTCAAAATAGCTTGTGTTGCCCTCCTCGTGAGTCAGCCTCAAAATCTGCATCACGTTATTATATTCGTTATCTATATTGGCACTCGCAAGCTCTATCTCATTATTCTTTGCCTCGATAGCCAATTCGTATTCTGCGATAAGCTGGTTAATTTTGGTTATTTGCTCTTCGATTATATTAGCCTGCTGGTCAAGGTAGGTCTTATAGCTTGCCGCACTTGCCGCGTCCTTCTTTGCAGCAGCGAGCTTTGCCGACATCTCGTTTTTCTTCTTTTCGATTTGCTTAAGCTCCTGCTCCATTGCTTGAATTGTGGCATTCGTTGTTGCCGCAACCGGCCTATTGGCCTCAATAATCATTGAAAAAAGTCCAATTACACAAAGAGCAAAAGCTAAAGCCAAAGATACTGTCTTAATACTCAGATGGTCCTTCAATATCTTTATCATAGTTTTTCTCCTTTATTTTTTACAGTTAAGCCTGTAGATTCTTTCTGAGTGAGATACAGCTTCCGATAATACCCGTAAGAACGCCGACGCCGACGAAAGCTATAGCCACGGTGCTATAGATCTCACCAAACGGCACAAGCTCTATCATTTTCACATCGGAAAGCATGGTTTTATTCATACTGTAGTAAAGATACCATTCAATAGCATATGAAATACCGCTTGCGATAAGGCCGATTATTGTTCCCTCAAGAATATAAGGCACAACGATAAACCAATCCGACGCACCTATGTATTTCATAACGCGAATCTCCTCCATATGAGAGTTGACCGCCAATTTTATCGTGTTGATAATAATGAAAATGCTGACGATAAACAAAATTACGAGAAACCAAACGAAAATCATCGTAATTCCGTCCTTGAAATTCTCAAGAGAGGTTGCAAGATCAAGGCGGTTGTTAATTTTCATAACGCCGGGAATCTCGTTGATCAAATAAACGAGAGATGTCACCTTTGCGTTATCAATATACTGAATTTTAAAGCTGTCCGCCAAGGGATTATCGCCCTTTTGCTCAATATCGTTGAACAAATTTTCATATCCCTCGTAGCTGGCCTTCAGTTCCTCAAGCCCCTGCTTCTTTGTAATATGCTCAACGCTTTTTATGTTGTCGAGAGCTTTTATCTGTGCTTCAACCTCTGAAATTTCCTCGTCGCTCAAATCATAGTCAACGAAAACGACGATTTCATTAAGTGAGGTAAGCTTGCTCATATTTACGTTGATATTATAAACGAGAAGTGCAAAGCAGCCGAGAACGACAAGGCAGCTTGCAAGAACGAGAATTGAGGCTGTTGACATTCCTCTGTCGCGCCAGATGTTTTTGAACGCCTCTCCTATAAACATAAACGGATTATAGCGCTTCTTCATCTTAGGAGGACTCTGCTGCGGTTGTGGTGCATAGTTCATTCAAACATACCTCCTATTCTGTCGGATACGATCTCGCCGTGGTCAAGGCGAATTACTCGCTTTTGATACGTATTAACAAGATTTTCCGCGTGTGTTACAACAACGACCGTCTTGTTGAACTTCTGATTGATCCAAAGCAACAAATCCATAATTTCAGTAGCCATCTGCGGGTCAATATTTCCCGTCGGCTCATCGGCAATAATTATCTCGGGGCTATTTGCAAGTGCTCTTGCAATCGCAACCCTCTGCTGCTCGCCTCCAGACAGCTCCTCGGGGATATTCTTTGCTTTTTCAATAAGCCCCATAGACTTAAGAACGGCAGGAACACGGCGCGCAATTACAGAGCCCGGAGTTCCCACAACCTGCATAGCAAACGCCACGTTTTCATAAACAGTCTTTTTTGGGAAAAGCTTAAAATCCTGGAATACCACGCCAAGAGTACGGCGGTATTTCGGAATTTTATATCTGGGCATCTTTTTGAGATTATAATTATTAACAATAATCGTTCCCGATGACGGTGTCATTTCGCGAAGAAGAAGCTTCGTCATAGTAGTCTTTCCCGCGCCGGAATGACCTACGATAAACACGAATTCGCCATCCTCTATCTTAAAATTGATGCCGTCAAGAGCAACGTGATTATTTCTCTTGTAAATACTTTTTACGTTCTTGAATTCTATCATTATAAAAGACCTCCTCCCTTAAAAAGAAAGAAATTAATTACACATAAAAAACGCATTATATGCGAATTGCGGCAGTCCCGCTATGAACGCATACAATGCGTTCATTATCATGTCACATTGTCACTTTCATTTATATTGTCAGAATTTAGCCGGCTTTGAGCTAAGATATTTCTTAACCATAAGTGCAACCTTAAAGGTTATTGCGTGCTCAAATTCACGCAAGTCGAGTCCTGTAAGCTTACGAATCTTTTCAAGACGGTACACAAGCGTGTTTCTATGTACGAAAAGTCTTCTTGACGTTTCGGAAACGTTAAGATTGTTATCAAAGAAGGCCTGAATCGTCTGAAGTGTTTCTCTGTCAAGCGTTTCAAGTCCGCCCTTTTTGAACACCTCGGACAAGAACATCTCGCAAAGAGTTGTCGGAAGCTGATAAATAAGTCTTCCTATGCCGAGATTTTCATAGCTGATAATATTCTTTTCGTTTTCAAAAACCTTGCCAACCTCAATGGCAACCTGTGCTTCCTTATATGCTCTTGCAAGATCACGGATATTATCAACGATAGTTGAAATACCTATAGAAACCTGAGCAAAAAACTCGGTTGAAAGAGTGTCTGCAATATTCGTTGCGATTTTCTCTATTTCCTTTGTTTCCGTGCCCTGCTTGATATCCTTAACAAGAACAACGTCACGTTCGCCAACGCTTATAACAAAATCCTTTGCCTTGTCCGGAAACATATTCTGGAGCATTTCAAAGGGCATAACGTCGGTTTTGCCATCAAATTTAACAAGTAACACTATACGGCTCTCATCAGTATTGAAATGAAGCTCCTTGCTCTTTACATAGATATCGCTCGGCAAAATATTATCGAGGATAACATTCTTGATAAATGAGCTCTTATCATACTTTTCGTCATACAGATTCTTGATATTTCCGAGAGAAATGGCAAGAAGCTTTGACATCTTCTCGGCAACCTTATCCTCGCCCTCAACGAAAACGGCATAGTCAGACTTTGAGCCGCCGCCTATCGGACGGTAAGTATGCTTGCCGACAACGGCAGCCTCCGAGAAAAAAGCCATCTCCTCATGAACGCCCGGTCTCGCCTCTCCTATTCTTACAAGCTCCGAGCAAGCAATAACAACGTCATTTTCATCAATAACGCCAATAACTCTATCAATAGCATCCTTCATCTGATGTATTACGCCCTGAAACAATCTGTTTGACATTTTTTATACCTCTCTATAAATCAAATTAAAGAAATGGAAGCAGATTAAAATCACATTAGCTTTAACGTGTTCGCCACAGTGAACAGCATATAAACCACGAAAATAACTACCAAAGAATAGAACAAGCCGTTTGCCAGGAAGAAGCTGAGAACAGCACCTGCAATAAGCATACCCGCGATAATATAGAACGGGTAAGCCTTGAACTTTTTATCAAAAAGAACAAGCTTGCCAAGAGAGATTCTCTTGTTTTTTCCGAGAAGTGCAACAAGCACTCCGCAAAGGCTATATATAATCACTGCAGCTGCAATTACGTAGTGTATAACTCTTGTCGTTGAGTTTGCAAGAGAGAGCATAACTGCACCGATTGCGGTAAATGCTGAAAAGCTGAAGAATTCCACAGGGAAAAAGCAATATATGAAATACACGCCTGCAGTTACGATAGCGTAAACGATAAGACGCATCTGACTTGCGAAAAAATACAACGTAAATATCGATGTAAGCCACAAGAAGAAAATGCAGATGAAAGAACAGCTCAAAACCGCGTCTTTATTGATTCCCTTCTTTTTGCGAACAAAATACAGAACAATCGATAATACCGCCGCAAGAAGCGAAATAATGATTATTGCCGGAGCAATATAATTTCTCATAGCATCAGCTCTTGCCGCTGTCTGATTGGAACTTGTAATACCGAAAATCACAGCAAAAAGCGAAAAGAACACTATAAGCATTCTATTATAGGTGATTTCGTTTTTCTCCATTTTTTTTGCCTTATTGGAATTCTTAGTCATGATTATCTCCATACCGATTTATTTTTTTGCCGTCAATGGCAGGTCGGGCAAAGCCCATTTTTTACACGTCAAAAGACGTATTTTATAGCTCAAGCTCGTAAACTATGCACCCGAGAACAAAGGAAGAAACCGTTTCTGTTCTGAGTATTCTCCCTCCGAGCCCTGCCATAAGCATTCCGTTTTCTCTTGCATAATCAGCCTCGGCTTTAGAAAATCCTCCCTCTGATCCGACTACGGCAGAAATAGAAATTTTCTTGCAAGGGGCTGCCGAAAGCTCGGCAATCCGCTTTTTTATAAGGAGCTTCAGAGACTCTGTCCCATCCCCCTCATAACAAAAAACAGGAACGTCAGCAGTTTTTGCTCTGTCGATAGCCTCTTTGAAATCCGCCCCGGAATAAACGACGGGAACGATTCCCCTTCCGCACTGCTTGGCGGCCTCGAGCGCTATCTTTTGTCGTCTTTCAAGCTTTCTTTCTGTTTTTCCGTCCCTCTCGCGAGCGATACACCGATCACTCTCAAAGGTAGTAATCGAGGAGGCTCCGCACTCAACCGACTTTTGTATTATCGCATCAAGCTTGTCACCCTTCGGGAGCGCCTGATAAAGATGAAAGTCGAAGGGCGGCTCCGAGTTCGTACTTGACGAGGAAAGAATCTTTGCCGTAACCGCTTCGGGAGAAAAGGCATCAAGAACACAGTAATATTCTGTTCCTCGCATATCGCAGACCGTGATATGCTCCCCCGCAGCCATACGCAGAGAACGCGAAATATGATGTGCGTCATCGCCCTTTATACTAATCGAATTTGCTTCGATATCTATCTGATCAGAAGGAACAAAAAATCTTGGCATTTTTCCGATTCACCTCCAAGCATCAATAATTAAAACCGAATTTTAACAACAAAACCGATCAATATTATCCCATCAAAAAGCAAAAAAAGACTTAATATCAAACTTGTTCATACTATTATACAACAAAATAACCAATTTGTCAAAGGTTTTTTTACTATTTTTTATAATTTTTTCGACATTTTTTACAAATTTTCTTAAATTAGAGCATTTTTTTGGCAAAAAATGGATTTTCGTATGAAATACTTGATTGAAAGAGAAAAATCAAGGACAGAAAAAGGCTGCTGCAAGAAAAATCAATCTACCTGCAACAGCCGTATTTTTTTATTCCTTTTCCTCTTCATCAGAGGGAGTGACAACAGCCGACAGCTTTGTAACTCTCATATCGTCCATTTCCGTGACGATAATATAGAGATTTTTGTAAGTAAAGCTGTCTCCCACGTGCGGGTTTGCCTCGAGCATTTCAACCGCCCAGCCTCCGACCGTCGTGTATTCAGACTCAAAGCTACTGTCATTAAATTCTATCTCGGCGAAAAAGTCGTCTATGTTCGTATCGCCGTTAACATCGTACATATTGTCTCCGATTTGCGAAACCTCATCAACGATAACGTCATTTTCGTCCCAGATATCTCCGACAAGCTCCTCAAGGATATCCTCCATAGTTACGATACCCATAGTTCCGCCAAACTCATCAATAATGATTGCAATATGCGTTTTTTCAGCACGCATTTTGCCGAGAGCCACGGGCAGCTTCATCGTTTTATGAAGGAAGAGCGGCGGCATAAGCAATTCGCGAAGGTCGATATCATCCGTCTCGCCCTCTTCATCGTTTACCGAAATAGCTTTGTAATATTTGGTCAATGATAAAATTCCGATAATGTTATCAATACTGTCCTCATATACGGGAATTCTTGTAAAGCGGGAATCCTCGATAATTTTGAGGGCCTCATCTTTATCGTCAATATCGATCACCGTCAAATCGATTCGAGGGGTCAAAAGCTCTCCGACCGTCGTATCGGGAAATTCAAGAGTCGATTGCAAAAGCTCGCTCTGCTCTTCGTCAATAACCCCTTCCTCTTCAACCGTTTCAATAATTGAAGACAGCTCCTCTTCGGTAACAGTTGGGTCGTCCTCCTCCCTATCCTTTCCCCATATCTTTCGGAAAACAGCCACAAGAAGAGTGACGATACCCGTAAGGGGATAAAGGATAACTGTCAGAATTCTGACAGGATAAGACGCAGCCTTTGCAATAGCATCACTGTTTTGCTTACCCACGGTTTTTGGAACTATCTCACCGAATATAAGCACGATGAGAGTCATGACTGTTGTTGAGATTACGGATATCCAGCCGCTGTCCTCATTTCCGCCAAGCTTTACGAAAAGAGTCATAATCAAGATAGTTGCAAAGGTTGACGCCGCAATATTCACAAAATTATTACCAACCAGTATAGCTGACAGAGCCCCTGTAAACTTATCCATAATCTTGAGTGCAAGAGCTGCCGTGCGGCTGCCGCCCTCTGCACTTTTCTTAAGCCTCATTCTGTTTGCCGAATAAAAGGCGATCTCTGTACTCGAAAAAAGAGCAGACAAGGCTACCATTATTACGATAATTATAACGTACGTGATAATCATTCCTCATCCTCCTTATCCGCAGGAGAATTACCTTCAGCGAGAGCGAGTCTCTCCTGAAGCTCCTCATCGTCAAGAATGTGGAAAATTACCTCTGCAATTCTGTTGTCAACGATTTTCTCAACCGTGACCTCTATATTTCGGTAAAGGAAGCTTTCCTCCTCCTCGGGCATTTTACCAAACTTCTCAAGCACGAAGGGGCGGATTTGCTTCAAGACCGTAAATCTATCGTCACAGCCGTATTTCATCTTTGCAAACGCTTCACCGACTCTCATTGACGCATTCACACGAAAATAATTTCCGCCAAGCTTTACAAAGTTGTTATCAACCTCGTCCTCCTCATCCCAGATATCGCCGACAAGCTCCTCAAGAAAGTCCTCTATTGTGGCGATACCGAGAGTATTCTTGTTTTTACTGTCGTCGCGCACAACGGCGATATGTGTCTTTTGCTGACTCATTTGCGCAAGCAGCTCGTCAATTTTATCCTGCTTCTCAGCATAATATGGCTTTGTCATAATCCTCTTGATATCAACCTCGGGATTATTTATGTATGCCTTTATAAAATCACGGATATTGATAACACCGACAATATTATCAACGCTTCCGCGGTAAACGGGAATTCGGGAGTGATTTATTTTGCTTATGTATTCGATAATCTGCTTATTCGGCATCTTCTCGTCAAGAGCACAAATATCGTCCTTCATAGTCATAACGTCGCCAACTGTTGTTGCGGCAAAATCAAGCGCGGATTTGAACAGGTCGCTCTGCTCCTCGTCCATAACTCCCTCTTCCTCAATCGTGTCAATAATATCGTATAACTCATCCTCTGTTATCGTCGGCTCCTCGTTTTTTGAAAAAAGCTTTGTGAAAAAAGAGGTTATAAGCATAAAAAAGGCCACAATCGGATAGAGAATCTTCATAAGAAAAACCAAAAAGCCAGACAAGTGCATCGACATAGTTTCACTACGGTCATTTGCCAAGCTTTTGGGAATCATTTCACCAAAAAGAAACACTATTGCTGTGGTTATCAAGGTACACCAAACGGCGAGAGAATCGGTGCTTAATTTCCACCCAAGGCTCTCTGCTATCTGAATAAAGAGCATAGTTGAAATAGAAGCCGCAGCAACGTTGACGATATTGTTTCCTATAACGAGCGTAGTAAGAGCACGGTCGAAATTGTTTACAAGAAACATCGCACGCTTTGCCCGCCTGTTACCATCGTCTGCCTTTGCCTTGATTCTCATTTTATTCATTGTTGATAATGCACTTTCCGTACAGGAAAAATACGCACTTCCGATTACGCAAAGTATAAAAATTGCCAGTAACCATCGACTGACGTCGTCCATTTTAATTTCCCATCTCCTTATATAAAAATGTAGTAATACAGAGAAATTATATCATAGTCACGTCCCTTTGTCAATAGTTTTTGTCAAAT
>JAZRJC010000010.1:0-7802 GCA_045645605.1 Eubacteriales bacterium
ATTCATTATATATAAAAAAAACAACCGCCCTGCCGGGCGGCTGTTTTAACTTATCCGAATATCGCTCTCATATAATCAGTATCGGTTGCAAGCGTACAGTATCTTATTTTATTTCGCACAACTGCCTTTATTTCTTCAACATAGCCTTCGGGAATAACTGTGTTTTCGTCTTTAGGCACAAATTTATTGCTTGAGGCAAAATAAGTTCCAAGGTCTGTTTTCCAGTCGTAGTTTGTGTTGAAAACAAGCGCAGGTGCATCAGAAAAGACATCTCTTCCAACCATAAGTCTTGAGTCAAACTCTGTTCCGAAAAGGTTTGAAAGTGTTGGCAATATATCAAGACTGAATGTGGGCTCATTTACGATTATAGGCTCACTTTTTTCAAGACAGCCACTCCAGATAATAAGAGCAGAATGATCGCGCTCAAAAACGGTATCGGGAGCGTATCCGTAAAGCTCGGAAAGATAGTCACGATCGTTGCCCCAATCCTCGCCCTCCTCAAGTCCGTAAGGATAGTGGTCGGTTGAAATTACGATAACGGTATCATCGGCAATTCCTGCCTCCTCAAGCTTTGCAACAAGAGACGAAAGCCCCAGCTCAAGCTCATAGTTTGCCGCGTGATATGCCTTGATGGTTTCAGATGCGTCAGGCATCATACTATCAAGATCCGCGCGGTTTCTCTTTGACATACTGTTCCCCGTCCAGCTATACAGACAGTGTCCGCTGACGGTCATATAATAAATACTGAAGGGCTGCTTATCCTTATACATTTCAAAGGTGAAATCGAACATTTCAAGGTCGCTTGCAGGCCAGATCTGCTTAACGCCCTCCTCCATGCCGTTACCCATAGCGATATATTCGGAATATCCGAAATTCTCGTGGGTCTTATTGCGGCTGTAGTAGGTATGCTGTCCGTTATGGAATGCCATCGACTCGTAACCGAGCCTTTGCAGCTGATTACCCATCGTCATATAGAGATTCTTTCCGATAGTTTTCTGAATACTCTTAACTCCGCTTGTAGGAACAAGTCCCATAAGAACCGAATACTCGCCCGTTGACGTGCTTCCACCCCAAGCAGGCTGATAATAGTCCTTGAATTGAATTCCGTTATTTGCAAGGCGATAAAGAGTCGGCGTTCTTTCCTTGTCAATAACCTCTGCGGAAAACGCCTCGGCCGTAATCAAGATCAGATTTTTGCCCTCAAAGAGCCCCGTGTATTCGTTTTTAGATGACGGGGGCTGCGATGCAACGTAAGCGTGAAGATTTTTTATTGCCTTATTACTCTCGCTCTCCGCAAGTGCCACAAAATCAATATCAACCTCGTTTTTGCCGTATTCAATAGGCGCGGGCGGCGTGACGTCCCCCTCTCCCGTGACCTCGGCGGGATCAGTCTCTGCGTCAACTGGAGGAAGATCAATGTCGAAATCCGTCGAAGAATTTCCGCCAAGCGAATAGAAGAAATCAAGATAGTTGGCGTTAGTCAAGCCGAAGGCTTTAACCGCAGTGTCGTATGTATATTGTTTACTCAGCTTATCCCCGTCAACACTTCCAAGTGAAATGATACCTATCGAGAGCATCTCTGCCGCAAGAGCACTTACAATAAGAATAAGCGGCATCTTATTTTTCAGCGTACGCATATCAAGAAAATATCTTTCAAGGAAAAAGAAGGAGATAAGAGGCAGGAAGAAAAGTATAACTACCCAGAAGCTTCTTAAAACAAGATTTATTGCAATATCTGCAAAGCCTGTTGCAACACCGCCTGCACCGAAAATGATATCTGCAAAATTCATAAAAAAGCCGTAGGTTTCGCAAACGAAAAATTCAACCGTGAAAATGAGTGAATTTATTGCCAAAAGAGATATGCAGGCAATTCTTCTTGCCTTTTTCGGCTTAATAAGAGAAACAGCAGTTCCCAAAAGTACTCCGATAGAGCCACCCGTCAAAAGAACGTACAAAAAACGCATTCCGCTCTCGCTAACGCCTAAAATAAGAAGCAGCAATTCGCAGAAAACAGACGCTATACCCATAAAAGCCCAAAACGGAAGTCTGAAGAAGCTATAGTCTCCCCGTCCTGCTTTTCCAAACGGTCTTTGACGATTATTGCCATTAAAAGGCTCATTTCGTCTTATATTTTGCGGGCGGACGGGGGCGTTATTAGGTCTCAGGTTCGACATTCCCGTCCTTTGATTTGTGTTTCCGACCTGTCTTCCGTTCGGAATATTTCCGTTTGGCAGATTTCTCATATCGGCAGGTCTTGCCACGCGAAGATTATTTATCGCTTCATATTTATCGGGCGACGTACCGCCTTGTTTTTTATTATCAGGCCCAACGTTATTATTATGGTTGCCGCTATTGTTCATTTTCTTCTCCAATCAACACAATTAAAGCTAATCACACTATAATATTATGATACAGTATAATGATACCACAAAAAGTGAATGCTTGCATAAACAAACTATTTCAAATGTGTAAACAAATCTTTAATATAAAGATTAAGGACTGCCTTTTTGGCAGCCCTTACGTTTTCCGTTATTTTTCGTAGCTCAGGACAACCTCTATATCCTGAATCTTACCATCTCGGTGTACCTTTAATCTAACGGTATCTCCGTCGGTAAATTGGTTGATTATATTTGAGATTTCAGAAACCGCAGTAACGAACTCATCGTTTACCGCAATAATTATATCACCAACCAAAAGCTTATTGAAGGCGTCATATCCCTCATTCACCCCAACGACCATAACGCCACTTGCCTCAGGGGTATAGATTTTTCCGTTAACCTCCTGCTTTACGCCTCTTGAAACAGAGGTTCCCGTAATGCCGAGCATCGCACGCTTTTTCGCAACGTCGGTCGAATTTTCGTTAATATCTCCGCCCGTCTCGATAATCGAATCGAGAATTTTGCTCGCCGCATTTATCGGAATAGAGAAGCCTATTCCGTCATAATCGCCTGCAAGCTTCAGGGTGTTTATTCCTATCACCTTGCCATATTCGTTGATAAGCGGGCCTCCGCTGTTACCGAAATTGATGCAGGCGTTTGTTTGGATAAGCGTCATGGTTTTTATAAGAGCACCCGTAGTCTCGTCCATTATTTTTACATCTCGGCTGATTGCGGAAACAATTCCGTCGGTAACCGTATTTGCAAGCTCAAGCTCTGCGGGATTTCCGATTGCTACAACCGGCTCGCCGACAACTAAGCTGTCCGAATCTCCGAATTCAGCAACGGTAAGTCCTTCCGCCTCAATTTTAATCACCGCCAAATCACTCAACGAGTCCTTGCCGATAACACTTGCCTCATATTCCGAGCCGTCCGACAAAACAACGCTTACCTCATTAGCCGTCTCAATAACGTGGCTGTTGGTTGCGATATATCCGTCCTCTGATATGATAATTCCCGTTCCGAGTCCCTTGCCGGTCGTCGTAGTCGTCTGAATGGCAACAACCGACGGAGTCACCTTTGAGGCAATTTCGGCAATCGTCAGAACGCCGCTTTCCTTATCGTATTCACGAATGAAAATAGTTCTCTCGGGATATACCTTCTGCGTTACGCTTGAATAGTCGTCGATTATCAGAACTGCAACGAGAGAGCCAAAGCAAAGCAAAAAGGCAAGAGTCATAAGAATTGCGTAATTTCTTATACCTGCTCTGCTCTTCTTTTTTTCCTTCGACCTATTATGGGCATCCTGAGCCTCATAATTCCAACGGAACGCGTATTCTGAAAGGGTCTCCTCTTTATTGGCAGATTCTATGTTAGGCCTATCCTCATAGGAATTTTGCTTTTCTGTCAACTCGTCCTCTGACTGATTGTTAATTTCGTTTTGGTTATCGTAGTTTTCCATACAGTATCTCCTTTGGCACAGGTAAAAGCGTTTGACTTTTTGAAAATCAAACAATCACTTCGAATTTATATCCAACGCCCCAAACCGTCTTGAGTCCCCACTTATCCGAAACGCCGTTCAGCTTTTCGCGAAGCCTCTTGACGTGAACGTCAACAGTTCTTGAATCTCCGAGATAATCGAATCCCCAAACCTTATCAAGAAGCTGGTCGCGCGTGAAAACGTGATTGTAATTGGACGCAAGAAAATACAAAAGCTCAAGCTCCTTCGGGGGCAGGCTTATAGATTTTCCGTTCAAGCGAAGGTCATATCGCTGCAGACTAAGCTCCATTTTATCAAAGGTAAGTCCATCGTCGTCCTCAACCACAGTCTGCAGGCTGCAGCGGCGAAGAATAGCCTTGATTCTTGCAATAAGCTCCTTTACGTTATATGGCTTTACGATATAATCGTCGGCCCCAAGCTCAAGCGCCAGAACCTTATCAAAAACCTCGTTTTTCGCCGACGTAACGATTATAGGCTTATTCGATATTTCACGGATCTCGCGACAAACCTGCCAGCCATCCTTTTTGGGAAGCATAATGTCAAGGAGAACGATATCGGGCTCAAAAACCTTAAAATAGTTCATACCCTCAACTCCGTCAAGTGCGGTTTTAACGTCATATCCCTCATCCTCAAGACGCAGCTTCACCAAATCGCAAATATTCGTATCGTCTTCAATGAGAAGAATTTTTGTATCAATCATATTTTTCCCTCCGTTAGTCATTTTATGTGCTCGGTTGATTTTCTAACTATTGCTTCAATTATACAACTCAAATAGGTATTTGAAGTGACGAATTTATGAATAATTGTGAACAAAGAATAGATTGTTCACAAATTATTATCCGAATTTATATGAAAAAATAAACAATCAGTTTACTCTTTGTTTTCAAAATCATAACATATCGTACACTATTATAACATATTTTAAGAAAAAAATAAAGGTTTTTTACAAAAAAATAAATTTTTTATTTCTTTTTTGAAAACTTATTGCATTTGTTAACATTTTGTTATATAATTAAGTGTTATAACTAATAGAAAATTTTAGGAGACTTCAAAATGAAACTTGGTATTGTCGGACTTCCGAACGTCGGAAAAAGTACGCTTTTCAACGCATTAACGAACGCGGGGGCTGAATCTGCAAACTATCCCTTCTGCACGATCGAGCCAAACGTAGGCGTCGTTGCTGTTCCCGATAAAAGACTTGACGTCCTCGCAGAGATGTATAATCCCGAAAAATACACGCCTGCCGTTATTGAATTTGTTGATATCGCAGGTCTTGTAAGAGGCGCGTCAAAGGGCGATGGGCTTGGTAATAAATTTCTTTCACATATTCGTGAGGTAGATGCCATTCTTCACGTAATTCGTTGCTTCAAGGATGATAACATCATCCACGTTGACGGAGATATCGACCCTATGCGCGACCTTGACACGATCAATCTTGAGCTTATCTTCTCTGATATGGAGATTCTTGAGCGCAGAATGGACAGGGTAAAGAAGGCGATGAAGGGTGACAAGGGGCTTCAGGGTGAGCTTGACCTTCTCGAAAAAATTTATTCGGCGCTTGAGGAAGGAAAGTGCGCAAGAACGCTTGAGCTTACCGAGGAAGAGCTTGAGATTATCGCAGACTCTCATCTTCTCACGCTAAAGCCGATCATTTACGTTGCAAACGTAAGCGAGAATGAGGCAGGAAGTGAGCCCATCGGCAACGAGATGTATATGAAGCTGAAGGCACACGCAGAGAGTGAGCATTCCGAGGTTATCTCGATCTGTGCCGGAATCGAGGCGGAGATTGCAGAGCTTGACGCAGAGGAGAAGCAGGTATTCCTTGAGGATATGGGTATTTCTGAAAGCGGTCTTGACCGTCTTATCACAGCAAGCTATTCCCTTCTCGGTCTTATCAGTTATCTTACGGCAGGACCGAAGGAGGTTCGTGCGTGGACGATAACGAAGGGCACGAAGGCTCCTCAGGCGGCAGGAAAGATCCACAGCGACTTTGAGCGCGGCTTTATCCGTGCCGAAATCGTGGCATACGACGACCTTATGAGGTGCGGCTCGATAAACGCTGCAAAGGAACAGGGGCTTATGCGAAGCGAGGGTAAGGAATATGTAATTGCCGACGGCGATATCGTTCTCTTCAGATTTAACGTATAAAATAAAGGCAACCGACAGAAAAACTCTGTCGGTTGCTTTTTGCAATAAAAAAGGGGCGAGCAAGGTGCAAAAAGCACCCCATCTCAGCCCATATTTTCAAAAAATATCAATCAACTATGTAAGGACGAAGCTCTGCCATAAGAGCGGTTGCATCTCCATCGTGTACCGTGAGCTTTATGGGAGAGAGCAGGTCAAGACTGAAGATACCGAGAATAGACTTTGCGTCAACAACGTATCTGCCTGACGAAACGTCAATCTCAAGATCGTATTTTGTTACGATATTTACAAAGTTGCGAACATCCTCAAGAGTTGTGAGAAGAATATTAGCAGTTGTCATAATAAAAACCTCCAAAATTTGTTATTTTTCTTTGATAACATTATATACTATTTCGCTTTTCTTGTCAAGTATTTTGTTCCCCCGACAACCGAATATTTGACAAATACAGCAATTAAGATAAAATATAAATAATAAGAACCGAAAAAGGAGGTGCTTAATGACAAGAGAAAAAAGAGAGCTTGTAAGATGTATAAGCTACTACAACAAAAATATGAGGCATTTGTCTGACAGTGCCTCGTTTTTCAAGAATCTTATAAGGCTTGATCGGAAGAGTGCAAAATATATATCCGCCATTCACGATACCGTAAAATTCTTTATAATTCTGGGAGACACGGAATCGGTTGACGCAGTTTTCTTCGTTTACGGAGAATTTACTGAAGGAAAAGCAAGACCGAGTCAAATTTCCTCGGCAGTAAAAAAATTCGCCACGGAAAAATTCCGTGACGAAAGAACGGTTTACCGAAAAATAAGCGATTTTTTCTTCGTGCTTGACAGAATAGGAAAGCAATACTCAAATGAGGAAAAGCGGTATGCCTGATCGCTTGTATCGCTGTGTTTATTTTTCGAGACTCTTATATATTTCATCCGCAACAGACGCAATTCTTTCCCTCTCGTTAGAATCGGCTGTTTTCAGGACCTTTTCCTTTGGCAGTCCCCAGATATCAA
Organism: Eubacteriales bacterium; assembly: GCA_045645605.1. Lineage (GTDB taxonomy): Bacteria > Bacillota > Clostridia > Oscillospirales > CAG-272 > SIG710. The sequence continues at coordinate 7,028 of JAZRJC010000010.1, forward strand.
AAAAGGAGGGGCCTATCCAGGAGGAGTCCTTTGGCGTGTGAAACAGCCCGTAATAAATGCTGAGTGCCGCCTTTTCGGGCTTCATGAAAATAACCTTCATAGGATGCTTGATTATTGCGAAAATCAATTTGGGATAATGTGCTGTGATTCCCGTAAAGGTAATGCCGGGGTGTGCTATTACCGTCGGCTCTCCCCTTTTCGCCAAATCAAAAAAGGAATACGTGAGATAACGCTTTGCGTTGCCGTAAACCTCGCTCGCCCTTTTCCTTGTAGAAAAATCTATATCCTGCTCGTCTGTTTTTGAATAGTTGTGAGCAATACTTCCAACCGCTATAATTCTGCCGTTATTGGCTTTTATATGAGGCAGAAGCCTTCTTGCCATATAATATGGTGAAATAAAGTTTATCGTAAAAACGTTGTCATAGCCGACACTCGTTTTATGCCTTGGGATACTGTACGCCCCCGCATTCAAAATAAAGGCGAAAACCGGCTTTTGCAAAAGATATTCAACAGTGCTCTTAACGTCGTCTATGCTTTCCATATCCGCAATAACGCCCTCTATTTTAACCGAAGGAAAGAGATTTTTTATCTCGTCTATAAGCAAACTCTGCTTTTCCTTGTTCCTGTCAATTAAAATTATTTCAGCATTATTCCTTGCAAGAAGCTTACATAGCTCCCTGCCGATGCCTCCCGTTGTTCCGCTTATAGCAACCGTCTTCCCATGCAAATCCTTCGTGTTTTTATCCAAAAAGGCTTTTTTTGACATAACATCTCC
>JAZRJC010000011.1:0-11106 GCA_045645605.1 Eubacteriales bacterium
AATTGAAAGGAAACTTTAATAAAGCATTGGTGACAAAAATGAGAATTGTAGTTAAGGTCGGAACCTCGACCCTGGCACATAAAACGGGACGCCTTAATATCCGCCATATCGAGAGTCTTTGCAAGGTCTTGAGCGACCTTAAAAACGAAGGTGACGAGATCGTGCTCGTTTCCTCGGGTGCTATCGGAATGGGTGTCGGTAAGCTGAATCTTCCCGGAAAGCCCACCGATATTCCCACAAAGCAGGCGGCAGCGGCAGTTGGTCAATGTGAACTTATGTATACATATGACAAGCTGTTTTCAGAATATAATCACACGGTGGGCCAGATTCTTCTGACAAGCTATGACGTTGAAAACGATATAAGCCACACGAATTTCAAAAATACGCTTTTTAAGCTTCTTGAAATCGGCGTTCTTCCGATTATTAACGAAAACGATAGCGTTGCAACAGATGAAATCGGAATAGGCGATAACGATACGCTTGCGGCAATAGTTGCCACAAGCGTTGAAGCCGATCTGCTTATTCTTTTGTCTGATATTGACGGACTTTATACCTCTGACCCCCATACAAATCCCTATGCCACTCTTATCCCGACGGTTTTTGAGCTGACAGATGATATTATAAAGCTCGGCGGAGGGGTTGGAAGCACGCTCGGCACGGGCGGTATGGCAACAAAGCTTCGCGCGGCAAGGATTTGTACCGATTCCGGCTGTGATATGATAATTGCAAACGGCTCGAATCCCGAAATTCTTTATAATATTGCCGACGGAGAGTCTGTTGGCACGAGATTCGTTGCAAAAAAGGCAGAGGAGAGAATATGACGACACACGATATTCTTGTCGGAGCAAAGGAAACGGCCCCCTTCGTTTCGGCACTTTCAACCGATGAGAAGAATAATGCGCTCTCATCAATGGCAGACGCTCTTATATCTGCCGTAGATGAAATTTTATCGGCAAACGCTATTGATATGGAGCGTGCAAAGGATAGAATTTCGCCCGTTATGCTTGACAGACTGCGTCTTGACGAGGGAAGAATAAGAGCTATGGCAGACGGAATCAGAGCCGTTGCGGCACTCCCTGACCCTTGCGGAAAGCTGATTTCGGAAGCCAAGCGTGACGACGGACTTCTGATTAACAAGATCTCGGTTCCTCTTGGCGTCGTTGCAATAATTTACGAAAGCCGTCCGAACGTGACAAGTGACGCAGCAGCGCTTACTATAAAAAGCGGAAACGTATGCGTTTTGCGTACGGGAAAGGACGCTTTTTGTAGCGCAAACGCTATCGTCAAAGCTATGAGGCGAGGACTTTTGGCACAGAATATTCCGGAAAAAGCGATCAATTTGATAGAGGATACAAGCCACGACAGCGCAAACGAAATAATGCGTGCCAAGGGACTTGTTGACGTGCTGATACCGAGAGGTGGGGCAGGTCTTATCCGTGCCTGCGTTGAAAATTCAATCGTTCCCTGCATTGAAACGGGAACGGGAATTTGCCATATTTACGTCGATGCGGACGCCGATTTTGATAAGGCGCTCGATATTATCGAGAATGCAAAAACGAGCCGTCCTTCGGTTTGTAATGCCGAGGAGGTTTTGCTTGTTGATGCGAGTATTGCCGACAAATTTTTGCCGCTTATAGCAGAAAGACTTACATTGGAGCAGCAAAAGAAGGGAAAAACGTCTGTTGAGCTTCGTCTTTGCGAGAGGGCCTCAAAAATTATTGACGGTACATTGGCAACGGCAGAAGACTTTGACACCGAATTTCTTGACTATATTCTTGCCGTAAAGGTGGTTGACGGTGTAAAGGACGCCGTTTCTCACATTATGAAGCATACGACGGGACACAGCGAGGCAATTATAACAGAAAATAAGGAAACCGCAGACTGTTTTGTGAAGTTCGTTGACTGTGCGGCCCTCTACGTAAACGCATCGACAAGATTTACAGACGGCGGCGAATTCGGCCTTGGCTGTGAGATGGGAATCTCGACCCAAAAGCTTCACGCAAGAGGTCCTATGGGGCTTTGCGAGCTTACGAGCTATAAATACGTAGTTTTAGGCAACGGACATATCAGATAAGGATTATGGAGGTGTTATAATGAAAAAAATCGGTTTTATAGGTACGGGCAATATGGGTGGAGCTTTGGCTTCCTCGGTTTGCACGGCTATTCCTTCAGAAAACGTTTTCTTATCTGATTTTGATACGAAAAAAGCAGAGGCACTTGCAGAAAAGCTTTCTGCGAATTTTTCAGACAACCGTGAGATAGCGAAGGGATGCAGCTACATTTTTCTCGGAGTTAAGCCTCAGGTTTTATCTAAAACGATTGACGAGATTAAGGACGTTGTTGCCGAGCGAGGCGATGATTTTACCATTGTTTCAATGGCTGCTGGTGTTTCCACGTCAACGATTGAGGAATATTTCGGCAAGAAAATTCCGATTATCAGAATAATGCCGAATATACCCGTGCAGTGCGGCTGCGGAGTGATTCTTTGCTCCCCGAACGATGCTGTTACAGAGGATAATTTCGGTTATTTTGGGGATATGATGAAGAATGCAGGCTATATCGACAAAATCGACGAGAAGCTGATTGACGCTGCAAGTGCGGTGTCGGGATGTGGCCCTGCCTTCGTTTATATGTTTATTGAGGCACTTGCCGACGGTGCTGTCAGATGCGGATTGCCGAGAGATAAGGCACTTCGCTATGCAGGGGAAACTGTCAGCGGCGCGGCAAGGCATCTTTGTGAGATCGAGGGAAACCCGGGCGAGATGAAGGACGCTGTTTGCAGTCCTGCAGGAAGCACGATTGAGGGAGTATATGCCCTTGAGAGAGGCTCGTTCAGATGCGACGTGATAAACGCAGTAACAGAATCCTATAAGAGAACCAAGGAGCTTGGTAAAAAATAATATGTACGGCTGTCACAGAGGAGATGTCTGAGGCAGCCGTATTTGTGTGAGATAGCCGATAATCAATATTTTTTCAAAAAACTCTTTACAAAACTCGAAATATGGTATATAATATGATTAGAGTCTGTGAACGGAAAGAAACCGCAGAGCGTCATAAAGAGAGTTGCCGTCGTTGGCTGTGAGCGGCAATATGAAGGTTGCGGGCTGTGCCTCCGTGAGACGAACGGGCGAAATTTCAGTAGCCTGTTCCGTATTCCTGCGTTAAAGGGCTTGAGATGCCATACGGCAAGCAGAGTGGAACCGTGCTTTTTGCGCCTCTGTACTTCGGTACAGAGGCTGTTTTTTATAGATTCACAAAAAAATTGAGCCGTATTTTCGGTGTGGAGATTTATATGAAAATGAAACTGCATTTTAACAAAGAGCTTTTCCTTGACGACGCGAAAAAAGCTGCTCGCAGGGCAAAGAAAAACACAGAAAAGGCCTTTGCGGCGGTGAAGGATGTAAAAGCGGAGGTCAAGACCTTCCGCGATCGTGACCCCGCGGCAAGAAGCGACCTTGAGGTTATGCTTCTCTATTCGGGCTTCCACGCAATTTTAGCGTACAGAATTTCGCATAAGCTATATCTTGATAAAAAATATTTCAGCGCAAGAGCGGTGAGCCAGTTGGCGAGGTTTATTACCGGTATCGAGATTCATCCGGGTGCGACTATCGGCAAGGATTTCTTTATTGACCACGGAGCAGCGGTAGTAATAGGAGAAACGACCGAGATAGGCGACGGATGTACCATATATCAAGGGGTTACTCTTGGCGGTACGGGTAAGGATACGGGCAAGCGCCATCCGACGCTTGGAAATAACGTTATGGTGGGGGCCGGTGCAAAGATTCTTGGCCCTATGAAAATAGGGGACAACACGAAGGTTGCGGCAGGTGCGGTTGTTCTTAGTGAGATACCGCCGAACTGCACGGCTGTCGGTATTCCCGCAAAGGTTGTCCGCCGTGAGGGTGTGAAGGTTGACGACCTTGACCAGGTTCATATTCCCGACCCCGTGGCACAGGAAATATCAAAAATAGAAGCAAAAATTGCAGAGCTTGAGAAAAAGCTTGCCGATAACAACAATACCGAAATCGACTGAAACAACATAGGAGACATTTATGCAATTATATAATTCATTATCAAGAACAAAAGAAGAATTCAAAACAAACGAGCCGGGCAAGGTAAGCATGTACACCTGTGGACCGACGGTTTATCACTATGCACACATCGGAAATCTCCGTTCGTATATTATGGAGGACGTTCTCGAAAAATATCTTCGCTATGACGGCTATGACGTTAAGCGCGTAATGAATATTACCGACGTCGGACATCTTACGTCGGATGCCGACGAGGGCGAGGACAAAATGGTAAAGGGTGCTAAGCGAGAGCACAAGACGGTTCTCGAGATTGCGCAGTACTATACCGATGCGTTTTTTGCCGATTGCGACAAGCTTAACATAAAAATTCCTGACGTAGTTGAGCCTGCTACACAGTGCATTGACGATTTTATCCGTGTGATAGAGGGACTTCTCGAGAAGGATTTTGCTTACGTTGCGGGCGGGAACGTGTATTTTGATACGTCAAAGCTTGAGCAATATTACGTTTTCAATAATTTTGATGAGGACGATCTGGCTGTCGGTGTACGCGAGGGCGTTGAGGCCGACACTAACAAAAAGAATAAAAACGATTTCGTTCTTTGGTTTACAAAATCAAAGTTTGAGGATCAGGCACTCAAGTGGGACTCCCCTTGGGGAATAGGCTATCCGGGATGGCATATTGAATGCTCTTGCATTTCGATGAAGCACCTCGGCGAGACGCTTGACCTTCATTGTGGCGGCATTGACAACGCTTTCCCGCATCATACGAATGAAATTGCACAGAGCGAGGCGTTTCTCGGTCATAAGTGGTGCAATTATTGGTTCCACGTTCTTCACCTTAATACCAATTCAGGCAAAATGTCAAAGTCAAAGGGCGAATTTTTGACGGTATCTCTTCTTGAATCAAAGGGATATGACCCCTTGGCTTACCGTTTCTTCTGCCTGCAGTCGCATTACCGCAAGTCACTCGTTTTCTCTTACGAGAATCTTGACAACGCTGTTGCCGCCTTTGATAAGCTTATTGCAAAAATCGCGGCGCTTGTGTCAAGCGACGACGGAAAGGTTATCTCTGCTGATTTTGACAAGCTTCGCGCATCCTTCAAGGAGGCTCTTGATAATGACCTTAATACGTCATTGGCTGTAACGGCCCTCTACGACGTTCTGAAGGCTGACACGAATGAGGCAACAAAGCTTGCATTATTTGCTGATTTTGATAAGGTTTTATCCTTGAATCTTATCGAGAAGGCAAGGAGGTATAACGAAAAAGCCCCCGAGCCCCCCACAGCCGACGCTGATTTTATTGCCGAGATTGAGGGTCTTATCCTTGAGAGAGCTGAAGCAAAGAAGGCGAGGAATTTTGCTGAAGCCGACAGAATAAGAGCTTATCTTACAGAGCGTGGTGTAACTCTCGTTGACACAAGAGAAGGAACGACCTACCGTATAGACTAATAAAAATAATTGCCGCCCGTGTTTTTTGCGGTAAGGAGTTTTATAATGAGTATAAAAAGCTTTATTGAGAGCAAACTTAGCCGAGAGTTTATTTTGTACGCCTTGTTTGGCGTGGGAACTACTGCCGTTGATTATGCCGTTTCCTTCCTGCTCTACAGAACAGAGCTCAATATTCATATAGCAAATACTATTGCTTGGGTAGCGGCGGTCATTTTTGCTTATATCACAAACAAAATATTCGTTTTCAGAAGCAAGACAAGAAGAAGCGGTGCACTGGCTTTAGAGATTGCCGAATTTTTCGGTGGCCGTCTTTTAACTCTCGCTCTGCAGGAACTGATAGTTGTTTTGCTTTACGATATTCTCTGTGTCAACGAATATATCGTTAAGATCGTGGCGTCTGTCGTTGTAATAATCATAAATTACGTGATATGCAGGATAGTGGTATTCAAAAAGGGAGGCGGAGAAGATGAGTGACGATTTTTTAGGGACTCATTATATCCCGAAGTCCGAGAGGGAGAGCAAAAGGCTTCCGTCAGCGAAAAAGCTGCAGGTGAGCTGCGAGAGCTGCGAATATTACGATTACGACGATGACTCTGACGCATACGTTTGCCAGATGTCGCTTGATGAGGACGAGATGACAAAATTCCTCTCGGGCAGCTTTAATTCCTGCCCGTATTACAAATATTACGACGAATATAAGAGCGTTCATAAGCAGATTTAGGATTCCGCATTATAAAACATAAAAAGGTTATTGCATTTTTCTCTTTGCAATAGCCTTTTTAGTATTATAACGCCTTTACAAATTGCCTATTTTGTATTATAATATATATGTGCTTTGTTTATATCTACAAATATTGTATTTTCAGGAGATTTAACGTGAACTTTAAGGAAGAGATGGTTTCGTCAAGAGAGATTTTTAACGGAAAGATCGTGCATTTAACGGTCGATGATATTATTTTGCCGAACGGAAAGCCTGCAACGCGCGAGGTTATTCATCATAGGGGGGCGGTTTGTGTTCTGCCTATTGACGACGAGGGTTATTGCTACTGTGTCAGACAATACAGATATCCTCACGCTGACGTTTTGATTGAGATCCCCGCAGGAAAGCTGGAGGAGGGGGAAACCGATATAGAGGAAGCGGCTCTTCGGGAGCTCCGAGAGGAAACGGGTGCATCCTGCCGAGAGACAAGATATATCGGCAAGCTTTATCCGTCGCCTGCGATTCTTTCAGAGGTCATTCATATGTATATTGCAACGGGATTAACCTTTGGCGAGACAAATCCCGACGAGGACGAATTCGTTGAAACTGTAAAAATTCCCCTTTCTGAGCTTAAGGATATGATTATGCGAGGGGAGATTCCCGATTCAAAAACGCAGGCGTGCGTTCTTCGTGCATATCTTGAGCTGAACGGATAAATTTTTGCCGAAAACGTCAAAAAATGTCGTTAAGTTTACGAATTACCACTTGAATGATTCTCTAAAAAATGATATAATTAAATATTAAATTTGAAAAACAGAGATGGAAATATAATGTCAAACGAAATGATGCGAAAAAACAGGATTCTCCCTCGCGAGGAGATGGAAAAGCAGTTCGGGTATATTGAAAAAATAAAAGAGATAAATATGGCGTTTGAAATAGAGAATGGTAAGCGCAAGCGTGCCTTCGTTCACACCTTCGGATGTCAGCAAAATGAAGCGGACAGCGAGAAGATCGCAGGTGTTGCTGTCGATATGGGTTATGAAATAACACATACTCCCGACGATGCCGATCTTATTATGGTCAACACCTGTGCTATTCGCGAGCACGCCGAGAAAAAAGCACTCTCAACAATCGGACAGTATAAGCACCTGAAGGCGAAAAATCCAAACTTAATGATTGGTGTTTGCGGATGTATGGTCGTGCAGGAGCACCGAAAGGACGATATAAAATTCAGGTATCCTTACGTGGATTTCCTTTTTGGAACCTCAAGCATACACCGTTTCCCCGAGCTTCTTTACGATAAGATGACGAAGGGAAAGAGGCTCTATTGTCCCGAGGAGGCTGAATATCTTGTTGCGGAGGGGCTTAAAATACACCGTGAATGCTCTTATAAGGCATGGGTCAGCATTATGTACGGCTGTAATAATTTCTGCTCGTATTGCATAGTTCCGTACGTGCGTGGCAGAGAGAGAAGCCGTGAAATGAGCGCTATTCTCGACGAGGTTCGTACGCTTACAGAGAACGGCTGCCGTGAGATAACTCTTCTCGGTCAGAACGTAAACTCTTATGCAAAGGACAGCGAGTACGACTATGATTTTGCAGACCTTATCGGTGAAATTTGCAAGATTGAGGGGGATTTCCGTGTCAGATTTATGACGAGTCACCCGAAGGATGCGTCGGATAAGCTTATTGACGTGATGTCGGAGAATGAGAAGATGGCACGTCATTTTCATCTTCCTCTTCAATCGGGAAGCGACGAAATTTTGAGAAGAATGAATCGTCATTACGATAGTGCGACATACTTAAAGAAGGTAGAATATATGAGGCAAAGGATGCCCGATGTCACGCTTACAACCGATATAATCGTCGGCTTTCCGGGTGAGAGCGAGGAGGATTTTGAGGCCACTCTTAATATGCTTCGCGAGGTTGAATACGATATGATTTACTCATTTATCTATTCGCCGAGAAAGGGAACTCCCGCATACGATATGGAGCAGGTTCCGGACGAGGTCAAGAGCGAGAGATTCAGTCGCTTGCTCGCACTTCAAAACGAGATATCTCTCAGGAAGAATCAACCGCTCGTTGGTAAAACCCTTCGCGTTTTATGCGACGGCCCCAGCAAAAATAACGATGAGGTCTATAGCGGACGCACGGACGGAAATAAAATCGTATTTTTCGATGCTTTGCCGTCTGATGAGGGGGAATTCCTCGATATTAAAATCAACCGTGCCGAGGCCTTTGCCCTGTACGGAGAAAAAATATAATAACTAAGATTATTTAAGGAGAATACAAAATGGAAATTATGGATATTGCCGAAATGCTCGGTAACGCAATTAAGGCTGACGAAAGAATGATCAAGCTTAACGAATGTAAGAAGGCATACGAGGATGACGTGGCGCTCAACAGAGCGATGCTTGAATACGACGTTCAGCAGAAGGCTATGTCACACGAATACGAAAAGGAAGAGAAGGATATGAAGCTCATTTCGGATATTCAGAGAAGAATCGACGAGCTTTATAAGACGATTACGGAAAATCCTGTATTCAACGCTCTTGACGAGGCACAGAATGCAGTTAATATGCTTATGAATGAGGTCAATCAGAAGATCACTTGCACGATTACGGGCGAGGACCCGTCCTGCACGCATAACTGCTCAACCTGCGGCGGCTGTCATTGATAGCGGCTCTTTGGCGGAGCGTAAGGTTATATAAATTAAAAGATAAGGGGTAAGATGTTATGACTCCGATGATGGAGCAGTATTTTGAGATAAAAAATAAATATAAGGACTTCCTTTTGTTTTACCGTCTCGGCGACTTTTACGAGCTGTTTTTCGACGATGCAAAATTAGCGTCAAGAGAGCTTGGCTTAACCTTAACGGGCAGAGACTGCGGTGAGGCGGAGCGTGCGCCTATGTGCGGTGTTCCTTACCATTCGTCGGAGGGATATATCGGGAAGCTTATCGCAAAAGGATATAAGGTTGCTATTTGCGAGCAGACCGAGGATCCGTCGCAGGCAAAGGGGCTTGTCAGACGTGAAATCGTAAGAGTCGTAACTCCCGGAACACTGCTTGAAACCAACCTTTTGAATGAAACAAAGAATAATTATCTTTGCTCTGTTTACGTTGGCGAATATGAATGCGGAGTCAGCTTTGCGGACGTTTCAACAGGCTCTGTCTGTGCAACTGCGTTTCGCGGCGACGAGGCGCTCGGTAAGGTGAAAAACGAGATAGGAACCTTTGCCCCAAGCGAGGTTATCGTAAACGTAAAGCTTTCGGCATACCCCGATCTTGAAGATTTTATAAGAAAAAGACTTGCGGCACTTGTAACCGACGGAAAGCCTGATGCATTTGAATTTGAGAGTGCTAAAAAACTGATTGAAAAGCAGTTCCGTGACGGCATCAAGGAGGAGGTTTACACCGAACGTGCAATAGTATCCTCCGTCGGAGCGTTGCTTTCGTATATTGCCGAAACGCAGATGGGAGATATTTCCTATCTCTCGGAGATTCGCTTATATAACGACGGTCAATATCTTCAAATGGACGTAAACACTCGTCGCAACCTTGAGCTTACTGAAACGATGCGAACAAAGGAAAAGAAGGGCTCGCTTCTTTGGGTTCTCGACAAAACGAAAACTGCGGCGGGCGCAAGAATGCTGCGCTCCTGGGTTGAGCATCCGTTGCTCTCGGTAAAGGATATTATACGCCGTCAGGGTGCTGTCACCGAGTTTTTCGAGGATTTTATGCTCCGCGAGGAAACGGCAGGACTCTTATCCGAGGTTCTTGACCTTGAGAGACTTGTCTCTAAAATAGTATATGGTACGGCGGGTGCAAAGGACCTGCGCGCCGTTGCAAATACGATTAAAATTCTTCCCGAGCTTCGACGTCTTATAAAGGGCTGCAGTAGCCGTGAGATTGCGAAAATATACGGTGAGCTTGACGATCTGTCGGATATTTTCTCGCTTATTGATACGTCGATCGTTGACGATCCGCCCTTCTCGACAAGGGACGGCGGTATGATTCGCGACGGATATAATTCGGACGTTGATTATCTTCGTTCTGTTATGAGCGACGGAAAGGGCTGGATTTCGGAAATTGAGAACAGCGAGCGCGAGAGAACGGGAATCAAGAATCTCAAAATCGGTTACAATAAGGTTTTTGGTTACTATATTGAGGTCACAAATTCCTATCGTGATTTAGTTCCCGAAACGTATATAAGAAAGCAGACTCTTTCTAATTGCGAAAGATATATTACACAGGAGCTGAAGGATAAGGAAGCCACGATTTTGGGCGCGGCAGATAAGATCTGTTCGCTTGAATACGATATTTTTCAGCAGATAAGAGCCACTGTTTCAGGAAACAGTGAGAGAATACAAAAGGCGGCGGCTCTTATGGCGTCGCTTGATGCCTACATATCGCTTGCTTCGGTTGCAGCTCATAACAAATACGTTTGTCCCGAGGTCGATAACAGTGACGTTATTGAGGTGAAGGACTGCCGTCATCCCGTTGTTGAGCAGTTTGTAAAGGATACGTATTTCGTTCCAAATGACGTCAGCCTTAACACAACTACAAACCGTCTTATGCTTATAACAGGGCCTAATATGGCAGGCAAGTCAACTTATATGCGTCAGGTTGCATTGATTACCGTTATGGCGCAAATAGGCTCGTACGTGCCTTGCGCTGACGCCAGAATCGGTGTTGTTGATAAGGTGTTTACCCGTGTTGGCGCATCTGACGATTTAGCGTCGGGACAGTCCACCTTTATGCTTGAAATGAGCGAGGTCGCTGATATTGTAAAGAAGGCAACGTCGCAGTCTCTTATAATATATGATGAGGTCGGACGAGGAACAAGCACGTATGACGGAATGAGCATCGCGCGTGCCGTTGTCGAATATACGAATAACAAAATAAAGGCAAAAACTATGTTCGCT
>JAZRJC010000012.1:0-17157 GCA_045645605.1 Eubacteriales bacterium
CTCCCTCGGGAAGCTCCTCGATAAGCTGAACTTTATATGGCTCTTCTTTTTCTTGCATAAATTTAATTGCTTCGTCACGGGGAAGCTCGAAGCGCTCGATCTTGAGATTTTCCTTCACGATCTTTTTCATCTCTGCCTCAAGATTCTTGAGAATTTCGGGAGTGAAGGGAATCTCGCTGTCGAAATCATAGTAGAAGCCGTCGTCAATAGCAGGGCCAATGGTAAGCTTTGTTGCTGGGTAAAGTCTTTTTACAGCCTGTGCTAAAATATGAGCTGCGGTGTGGTGGAAAACGTGCTTTCCGTCAGCATCCGAAAAGGTGAGGAGTGTTACCTCGTCGCCGTCGCAAAGCTCCTTCGTCAGCTCGCAAACGGTATCTCTAACCTTGGCCGCAATAACGCTGCGGTCGATAAGCTCCGCTTCCTTTGCCGCATCGTACACGGTGACGGGAGTAGAAATCTCAATTTCTTTTTCATTGATTCTGATTTTCATAGTTCCTCCAATATATTTCAAAAATTTTATTACAAAAAAATACACCTCGGACAATAAACTTGTCCGGGGTGCGTAATAAATGCGCACGGTTCCACCCGAGCTTTAACTTAATTTTATTGAATTTTATACCAAAGGTGGTATCGTAAAGATTTTGCGAAGAGCCTTACAGCCGAGGGACTCTTTCTCTGAACACAAGAAGGCTTTACAACGTGTCCTTTGTCAATATATCTATTTTAATACAATTTGTAATTTTTGTCAAGAGGTAATTTATGCTTTCTTTGCACGGGGATTAACGATTTCACGCCAATCAAGGTCACCGCGCTCAAGGGCACATATAAGTACTTCGGCGGTTGCAATATTAGTTGCAACGGGGACGTTGTGTCTGTCACACATTGAAAGAAGCTCAAATTCTTCCTCATCGTAGGATTGAGAGGGATTAGTACCTCTGAAGAAAAGAAGAACGTCAATTTCGTCATAAGCAATACGGGATGCGATCTGCTGTTCTCCGCCGTGCTCACCCGTCATAAGCTTTTCTATCTTAAGTCCTGTTGCCTCGGAAATGTATTTTGCCGTAATGCTTGTGGCACAAAGGCTATGCTTACTTAAAATTCCGCAATATGCGATACAGAACTGGGTCATAAGCTCTTTTTTCGAGTCGTGTGCTATTATTGCAATTTCCATCTGTTCTCCTCCTGAATGAGATAAATCTGTATGTATGAATTACTTAACTATTAGCTTTTTCCTGCGGCGGTGGGAATAAACCTTTCTGAGTAGGGGGATATTTCCACCCAAAAGACGCACCGCAATATTATCAAATGCAGAAGCGATACGGCGGATGCTTTTGCTTTTTGAGTCAAAAGAGAGTTTTCCGTATTCCTGCATAAGAGAAAGCTCGTATTCATTAGGAATAATTCCAAGAATTTGAGTACGCGTTTTGTTAATCAGTTCACTGATTCCGACACGCTTGTCAGATAGCACTGCGTCGGCATCAAAGGCGTTGATAATGAGACGCTGATCCTTGAGCCCCAATTCATCAAGCAAAAGGCCTGTTCTTTCAGCGGCACGGGCAGACGTTGGCTGATGAGATACGATAATAAGAGCGCTGTCGGCAAGACCGGAAACAAGTCTGAGGGTATCGCCTGCGGCACCGGGAGTGTCGATAAGGATGAAATCAAGCTCGAATTTTTCCTTTGCTTCGTCAAGAACTCTTGAAAGGTCGTCGGGGGAGAAGGCATCACACTCAAACAGAGGCGCGGCACACATGAAAAGATTTTCATTTCTCTTATCACGGATAATCGCATTTTCGATGCTTGTTCTTCCGAGAACGACGTCGTTTATATCGTAAATAACCGAATCCTCGCAACCGAGAATCAAGTCGAGCGAACGGTTTGAAAAGTCACAGTCAACGGCAAGCGTCCGCTTGTTCATTTTTGCAAGAGCCATAGCTAGATTTGCAGTGACGGTAGATTTTCCGACACCGCCCTTGCAGGAAGTGACAATAATAGTATTACAGGAATCCGAGGAATAGATAGCATCGTTTTCCATATAAATTCACACCTCCTACCATAGCTCCGGCAAAAACTTGAAAAATAAAGCTGATCGCTCATAATAATTTGGCAATATATATCAATATACCAACAAGATTATACCACACTTATATGCGTTTTGTCAATAAAAATATTAAAAACAATATCGTCTTGGCTTGTAAAATTATATGATTTAATCAGTTTAATTGAAAAAAATAATCGAAATGGCTTGATTTTTTTTGTGAAATGCAATATAATGTATATCAGAAGAGAAAAAATCAGCAAAGAAGGAAAGTATGTTATATGAAATATACCGTTGAGAGAGAAAAGACGGAAATAGAGAAATGCTGTGCTTATTGCGAAAAATCGACCAAGCTATTGGGAGAGGACTACGTTCTTTGTCAAAAGCGCGGTGTCGTTGCAGAAAGCTACCGTTGCAGAAAATTTGCGTATGACCCGATGAAGGTCGTACCAAAGCGTCTGCCTCCGTTACCCCAGCTTGAGGAATTAGAATAAAAGGCTCGCCGATAAAAATCTGCGAGCTTTTTATTTTTTATTTCACATAAAAGGGCGCTTGTCTGCTTTTGATTATTCAAGGTGTATTATTTTATCTCCGTATTTTTCCGCTTCACTTGAGTCGTGAGTTATAAGAAGCACGAGCGACCTTTGACTCAGAGCTTTTATAATTTCATAAAGCTTGGTCTTTGATTCCTCGTCAACACCCGAAAAAGGCTCGTCTAAAAGAAGAATACAGCCTTCCTCTTCATAAGCGAGCGCTCTTGCAAGGGCAACACGCTTCTGCATACCGCCCGAAAGCTCGTCGGGATATAGACCTGCGAAATCGGATAGTCCAACCTGTGAGAGAGCTTTTTCGGCTTTCACTATAGTATCTTTTTTGCCGCCTAAAACAAAATTAACGTTTTGGAGAGCAGTTAACCAGGGAAGTAAGCGAGGCTCTTGAAAATCGAAAACGATTTTTCGGGCGTCTGTTATAATTTCACCCGAATCAGGCTTTATAAGGCCTGCAATTAAAGAAAACAGAGTGGTTTTTCCGCACCCCGAGCTTCCCATAATTACGAATATGCCGCTATTTGGGAATGTGTGAGAAAAATTATCAATGATAGGCTTTTTTTCGTTCTTTTTGTAGGAGAAGGATAGATTTTTAATATCAAGCATCATTATTCCTCCTTCCGTGCTTTAAGGTTGCTTTCCTCAGAAGCGTATCAATCAAGATCTCGATAAGTAGGCTTAATACGATTACGAAAAAAGTCCAGGCGAAAAGGTCGGTTGTTTCAAAATAGCTTTTTGAATCGTAGATCATTTTTCCGATAGAGTCCTTTGGAACTGTCAGCACCTCGGCGGCAATACCCGCCTTCCAGGCAAGACCTATCGATGTTCTCAGTGAGGATGAAAAATAAGGGAAAACGGCAGGGAAGTATATGCTTTTGAGCATAGAAAGCTTGCCGATTTTATATAATTTCGACATTTCGAGAATGCTTTTGTCTATCTGACAGAGACCCTCGGTTATATTTGTCCAGACAACGGGAAGAACCATCAATAAGGAGATGAAAATCGGTATGCTGTCGCGGTCGATCCATACGAGAGCGAGCATAATAAAAGAGGCTACAGGCGTCGCTTTTATAACCGTCATCATCGGCTTTGTAATAACCTTTATAAAAGAAAGAAAATGAGTAAAAGCAGCTAAAATACATCCTAGTACGGTTGCTGCGAGTATGCCTGCCAAAATTCTCAAAAGCGAGGCTGCAACAATAGAAGCAAAGGATTTTTCGGCAACGATTTCACTCATTCTCGAAAGTACGCTCAGGGGGTCAGGCAGTAAAAGCTCCATATTTACTCTTACTGCCGCAACCTTCCAAATTATAAGCCAAAATGCTGCCGCAAATATAGTTTTTACTGATATTTTAACGGTGTTTTTGAGCATAAATTATTTACCTTTATAAAAAATATTTTCGTCGGGGAGAGTGCCTCCGACAGCCTTCGGATTCTTTGAGTTAAGAACTGAGAAGAAGGCGCTCATAGAGGCGACCATCTCTTCTCCGTCAAGATATGAGATGTTGCATCCGGGAATAGCCTTCAGCGTGATTTGAGCGCTTGGAATTATTCCGAGTGAGGCTATCATAGAAGATGCCTCCTCGGGAGATTCTGTTACGAAATCAACAGACTTCTTGTATTCCGAAAGAAATGCGTTAATCTCGTTTGGATGTGCTTCGATAAATTCGTTGCGTGCGATAATGCAGCCCTGAGGCAACGGCTGACCGTCGCTTACCTTTTCCCATTCCTCTGTGAAATTGAGTGCAACACGAAGAGCGTCATTCTTCATAAGCGTTGTCGTAACTTTTGGTTCGGGAAGAACCGCCAAATCAACCTCGCCTGCAATAAGAGCGTTTGCGAGGTCATCGGGAGCGTTGTAGGTGAAGTCGAGGAATACGTCCTTGCCTACCTCATATCCGTTCTGCTCAAGTATATAGGAGGTAATATATTCGGGATTTGCACCCTGCTGGCAGCAGTATATCGTTTTGCCTGCAAGATCACCGGGAGAGGTTATAGCATCGCCGTTCTCGATAAGATAAAGAACGCCGAGCGTGTTGATGGCAAGAACCTTGATTCCGCTATTTGTCTTATTATAGAGAACTGCCGCCAGGTTTGTTGGAACAGCGGCAATATCTGCGCTTCCGCTGATAATTGCAGAGCTTGCCATATCGGCAGCGGTAACGATATCAAAATTATACTTGAATAGGCCGTTGCCATTTTCATTTTCTGTCATCATATTTGCAAAGCCCATACCCGTAGTACCTGAAATGACGGTAATGTTAAATTCGGTGTCGTAGTCAAGGACAACCTCATCGGGAAGATTGGTTTCATCCCTCGAAGGAGGGATTGTGTCTGTGGTATCGGGCTTTGTTTCGTCTGAGTTTCCGTCAGAGCAAGCCGCAAAGGCAAAGAGGGCTGTAAGAGCCAAAATAAGAGCTAAAATTTTTTTCATTTTTTGTATCCCTTCTGTCTATTTATTATATTTTTTTAACATTTCATCGGGGGAGGTAAGAATAAAGCTTTTTCCGTCTTTCTTTATAAAGCCGTCGTCTATCAGACAGTCGATTGCACGGTAGAGCGAGGCCCTGCCGATATCGAGCATTTCAGAGAGCGTGTTGAGCGGTACACTCGGTGTAACAGACACGCCCATACCTTGCTCTTCACGAAGAGAATAAAGATAGAGAGCGAGCCTTCGTTCAGCACTTCCGGCCGTAAAGCAGGCAATTCTGCTCTGAAGAAAGCATATACGGCTTGTGAGAAATCTGATATAGTTATACATTATGCTTTTGTCAGCCTCAAGGAGAGCACCAAGCTCGTTTTCCGAGATAAAAAGAACGGAGCAGGGCGATGCTGCCTCAATTCTGCTGACCTCGGTATCAGAGCCGCCGAAAAGGGTTGAAACTCCAAACATATCGCCAACTGTGAGGGGCCTGAGAACGACCTGACGTTCTGTATCGCTCGAGAAGACCTTTGCCTTTCCACTGATAATTATACCAAGCTCTTTTTTCTGGCTGTCGATGACGAATATATTATCTCCCGTTTTGAAGGAAGCTGTCTTTCCGCCCTCGGCACACCTTAAAACAAGCTCGGGATTTCCGTTTCCAAAAAGCGGAAGGTTTATAACGATATTTGCGATTTCCTGCTTTTTTATGCAAAACACCCCCAAAAAGTGTATCATATAAGACACTTATATTATAACATATATGAAAATTTTGTCAATAGCTTTTGAAGAATATTTTCAACAAAGCTTTACCGTATAGGACTATGTTTTTGTCAATTATATATAAAAACACCACAGCCAAAATATATCGGCTGTGGTGACGCATTATATCAGATTTCATCAAAGGGGATTTCTTTTGCAAGTGACGCGTTTTTATATCTTTTATCGGCAGAAACGTCCTTGATAACCGTAATTTTATCGGGTATCGAATATTCTTCGCTCTCGTCTGAAAGCTCGATTTCCATAATCGCGCGGTCCTGCCAAAACGGATAGACGTCAATTTCGATAATATGGCCGTCATAGGGATAGCAATATCTCGTTTTTATTATCGGACGTCTGTTTTTATCCTCCGACTCAAGACATTTCTGATATTCTTCCTCGTTTATTTCACCCTCGTTCTCAATAGCAGTAAGCTTTGTGAGTCTTATCTTTTCTGTCTTATAGTAAAGCGTCTTATCCGAATATACTCTTTTTCTTATTCTTGCCGTAACACCGACGGGGGACTCAAGATAGGTCTGTACGATTTCGCTTTTCTCGATATCTCGGTGATTATCCAAAAAATCGGCAGGAAATTTAATTAAGAATTTAACCTCTGTTTCTCGATTGCCTTTATTACTCATATTAAAACTCCGGAATATTTAATTACAATTTAATTATACACCCAAAACGCAGATTTGTCTATATTAATTGAAAATTTCTATGATTTGTGCAAGCATAACAGCCGCGTCACCTCTTGTTACAATACTCTCGGGCGATGCATTTCCGTCATTTGAGGGCATAATACCCATATGGTTCATTACCGCGATTGATTCCTTTGCCCAGCTTGGAATATCACCGCCATCAGCAAAGGTTGGCATAATTACAGGATGTTCACGGGCATCCGAGTAGCTTAAAATGTTATTAAGCATAACCGCCGCCTCGGCTTTTGTTATCGTGCTATTTGGGAGGAAGCAAAGCTTGTCGCCAATTTTACTTCCGTTGATAATTCCGAGGCTATATGCCGTATTAACGTAATCGCGTACATCCTTCGGTATTTCATCGTTATCATCAAAATAAATAACGCTCGCGCTGTCGGGTGTATCAATACCGCAGCTTTGCATAGCGAGTGTTAAAAATTCAGAACGGCTTATTTGCTGGTCGGGACAGAAGTAAGTAACGCCGTCAACGGGGGAGGGGCACATAAGCTGATTTTCCGCCATAGTTAGAGCAGAATTATAGACTTCAAGCGACGATATGTCGGCAAAAACCACGTTCGTCTGCTTTTGCTTGACGCTAACCTTTACCTCGGCTTCAGCGGAATAGTTGCCGTAAATATCCCTTGCAACGTATGAGAAGCTGTCTTGCCCCCAAAAGCCCTCGGAGGGAGTATATACGTATTCACCCTTCGAGGAGTCGGAAATAACTATAGCGCCGTTCCTCGGATATTTTACGATTTCATATGAAACGGGGTCTCCCTCGGGGTCATAGGAGCTAAATCTTCCGACGTTCGGAGTTTCCTCATGAGCCTTGAAGGTGAGAAGATTTTTGTTTACGAGGCTGAGGGTTGGAGAGTAGTTGATTTTATCAAGGAAGAACATATTGCATTTGATAGCGTACTCGCTTGAATTTACGTTAAAGAAAAAGGTGCTTGACTTGACACTTTTGCTTTGAGGAACAAAGGTCAGCTTTTGTAATTTATCGGCGGAAATATATTCACCCTCACTAACGTTCGTCTTGCCGAGCATAAGCTTGCCGTCCTCTTCCTTTGGAAGCGAGGCAACGGTAATGCCGTCAATAAACTTCAAATTCATAGACCTTAGAAAATCGTCGGCGGTAAAGCCCATATTCTCTCCGACAAGAGCCGCCTTTGCCATATCGGTTCTGCCTGCAAGAATATCAAGCGCTGGGGAGATAATCGGCTCGCTTGCCGACGCCGTCAATGACATAACTAAAATAAAGAGAAATAAAAAGAACAGCGAGATAAAATTTTTCTTCATAAAAGTAACACCTTTCCTTCTGTTTGGTATGTCTAATAAAGTGTATTTTGGGTATTAGAAAAATATACCAAGGGTTATATTGTTATATATTTTATTTATCGGGAAATAATAGTAAACAAATAAAGAGGGGTGGTTTTTGTGAGGAGATTAAGTAAATCATATAAAGAAAACGTAGAGTTTTTTGATTCGGAATTAAGAGTTGCGGAAAACTTTGATATTCTCAAAAAAGTACTTGCCATCGGCAAGGAAGAGATAACGATGTACTATATCGATGGCTTTACTAAGGACGCTGTTATGGGAAAGATGATGATATATTTCCTATCATTAAAGGGACTTGGTAACAATATGACGGGAGAGAGCGGCGACAGCTCACCTGAAGCGTTTGAGAGAGCGCATCTGCCGTACGTTGAAACTGAGGTCTGCTATGATGCGGACAGTATGATACAAATGGTGCTCTCGGGCTCAACGCTTCTTTTAGGCAGTAAGTTTTGCGACGGCGCAATTATCATTGATTCTCGGACATATCCCGCAAGAGACACGCAGGAGCCTGACAACGATAAGGTAATGCGAGGGTCAAGGGACGGATTTGTTGAAACCTTGATATTTAATACGGCGCTTATCAGACGCAGAATAAGAGCTCCCGAGCTTACGATGAGCTATACGTCTGTTGGAGAAAAATCAAAAACCGATATCGTTATTTGTTATATGAAGGGAAAGGCAGACGATAAATACGTTGATTATATAAAGCGGAAGCTGAAGAGCATTAAAACAGACTCAATTACGATGGGGCATCAATCAATGGCAGAGAGCCTTATAAAAACGAGATGGTATAATCCATTTCCGAAAATCAGATATACAGAGCGTCCAGATGCGGCGGTAGCTCAGATATATGAGGGAAGTATAATTCTTATTTGCGACAATTCCCCCGAGGCTATGATTCTGCCAACCTCGATTTTTGACTTTATGCAGGAAACCAACGATTTTTATTATCCGCCGCTGACGGGGTCTTACCTTCGGGTTGTCCGTCATATCGTATTCTGGTCAACGCTTGTCCTGACTCCTCTTTGGTATTTGATGATTGAAAATCCAACGATAGCACCCGATTGGCTATGGTTTGCATTGCCCTCAAGCTCCGCCAAGCTACCGATAATAGCACAGCTGCTTCTTGTTGAATTTTTACTTGACGGCTTGAAGCTTGCGTCAATGAACACGCCCGATATGCTATCAAATTCCTTGTCTGTGGTGGGCGGACTTATTCTCGGAGATTTTGCGGTAAACGTCGGGTGGCTTATCCCCGAGGTTATACTTTTTATGGCTTTTATTGCCCTTGCCAGCTTTACGCAAACAAGCTATGAGCTTGGCTATGCCTTCAAGTTTATGAGAGTAATTTTGCTCATATTGGCTTGGCTTTTGGGTATATGGGGATTTGTTCTGGGGCTTCTTATTATGATTGCCCTCGTTGCATCAAATAAGACGGTGAACGGAAAGAGAAGCTACCTCTATCCTATAATTCCATTCAACGGCAAGGCATTTTTAAGTCTTTTTGTGCGTCTTAAAAAAGGTCACAAATAAAAACGAAACAAAGGTCCTCACCTTGCATAATCTGTAAAGAAGAAGGTGAGGACTTTTATGAATAAACCAATAAGGGAACAGTATTTTGCCGCATCAAATTCAGGGGATGGATTCTACAGCCTTTTCGGAGAGATATTTAACCCGAATTGCTTAAAAAGGGTGTACATAATTAAAGGCGGTCCCGGAACGGGAAAAAATATGCTTATGAAAAAAATAGCCGAGGCGTCGGAGGAGAAGGGGCTTTGCGTGGTATATTATTATTGTTCGTCAGACGCCAATTCTCTTGACGGTATAATAATTGACGGACGGGTAGCGGTTATTGACGGAACGTCGCCGCACGCCACTGATACTAAATTCCCGGGTGCAGTTGACGAGATAGTTGACCTTGGGGTATTTTGGTCGTCGGAAAGGTTAATGTCAGGAATAAATGAAATCAAAGAAAAAAATGAAGAAAAAGCAAGGCTTTACAAGTATATTTATTCTGTTTTGTCGGCGTATAAGGCTATTGATATTGCAAATACGGCATTGATAAGAGATAAGGTTGCTGACGAAAAAATATCTGTATTCGCCAAGAATTTGGTTTCGGGAAAAGAGGGAAGCTCATATACCGAAAAAAATATTTTCAGCCGTTCGATAGGTATGGCAGGAGATATAAGCTTTTTAACCTTTTTTGAGGCAGCCGATGAGGTTATTGAAATCAAGGATTATTATGGAGTGGCAAATCTTTTATTGCATCGAATAAGGCAAAATGCGATTAGTAAAGATCTCTCCGTAAAAATATCATACGACCCGATAAATCCGAACAAAATTGACGGTATTTTCATAGAGGATACCGGTCTTGCAATTCTTTTGGGGCATCTTGTTGGGGAAACGCGTGATAAAGTAGTCAAAACTGTGAATATGCGGAGATTTGTTTCAGGCTTTTCCGAGGAAAAGGCGAAGGTCTTGAGCATCTCAAGGGGGATTCAGAAAAAAATATTCGATAACGTGCTCTCATCATTTGAGGAGATCAAGAGGCTTCACTTTAATCTTGAGGAAATATATAAAGGAGCTATGGATTTCGAGGGGAAGGAGGATTTTACAAAGAAATTAATTAAAAAAATCGAAAAGGATTGTTAATGGCAACAACCCTTGGTCAATACGTAAATAAAAATGGCATCTTCGAATGAAGATGCCATAATTTTAGATATTAGTCTGTTACGTAAGGAAGCAAAGCTACCTGGCGAGAACGCTTAATAGCAGTTGTCAACTCACGCTGATGCTTAGCACAAGTTCCGGAAATTCTTCTGGGAAGAATCTTGCCACGCTCGGAAATGAACTTTCTGAGCTTTGCGGAATCCTTGTAATCAATATATGCAACCTTGTCTGCGCAGAAAATGCAAACTTTCTTTCTCTTGCGATTATTCATACGAGCAGGGCGCTGATTTTCTCTCTCAGCTGCTGTATCCATTATAGAAACCTCCTGTAAAATTTAATTTTTTTGCCAATCAGAATGGCAAATCATCGTCGCCCTTAATTTCCTCAAACTTCGGAGCCTCATTAGGCTGAGAAGAGAAGGCGGGCTCTGAGTAAGAGTCTGAAGTATAAGCAGACGAAGCGCTGTCGCCCTTTGCGTCTACAAAATTAACTTCATCAGCAACAATGTCGGTAGCATAGTGCTTTTTGCCGTCATTATCAGTCCAAGAACGATTCTGAAGAGTACCAATAATAAAAATTGAAGAGCCCTTCTTAAAATACTTGCAAACAAATTCAGCCGTTGCACGCCAAGCAGTAACGTTGAAAAAATCAACCTGCTGCTGTGAAGCGTCCTTTGAATAGCGGCGATTAACCGCAACGCTGAAGCTTGTAACAGAAACGCCTGTTGATGTTTGTTTGCTTTCGGGATCTGCTGTCAGCCTTCCGCCGATCATAACTTTGTTGAAGTTGAAATTTGCCATAACTTATACCTCCAAATGAACAAGTTTATTATTCTGCGTCTGCAGCGTCGGTAGCTTCTGTTGCAGCTTCGGCAACTGTTGCTTTTGCGGCATTAACCTTCTTTTCGTCGATTCTAACAACGAGAGAACGCATAATTGCTTCATCGATGTTAAAAAGACGCTCAAGCTCTGCCGGGAAAGCAGCCTCGCTCTTGAAGTTAACAACAACGTAGTAACCGTCCGGAATGTCATTGATAGGATATGCGAGTCTGCGTTTGCCCCACTCGTTAATGCTTTCAACAGCACCGTTTTCGGATACCAAGCCTGTGAACTTGTCCACTGTAGCCTTAACGGCCTCTTCACCGATCTCAGGATTTACGATGAACAGTGTTTCGTAAGAATTGAGTACCTTTTCCATTTTTACACCTCCCTATGGACTTTTGACCGTGATGAATATTTCACGGTAAGGAGACAGGATTTTTCCTGTTTCATCTCGGTATTATACCATATCTTATATAGTTTGTCAAGCGTTATTTGAAATAATTTGTAAAAAAAATGTAAAATTATCAAAACTAATGAAAAGAGAGATTTTTAGTTGTAATTTTTGTCCTTTTGGTGTATAATAATGTCAATAAATTGAAGGGAAAGCATAATGAGAGGGAGAATTAAAATAGGAAACAAGAAGAGGCTTATTGCGTTTTTTGGAGCTTTACTTATAGCTCTTGTCGCGTTTGCCGTTGAAGAGTATAAAACAAGATATAATGAAGGAGAGTCAGACGAGACGGGTGAGCTGATATACGTTCATTCGATTGACGTCGGTCAGGGAGACTCAACCTTGATTGAAAGCCCGTATGGCAACATTCTTATTGATGCCGGAACGAACGAGTCCGAGATTGATTTATACGGATACCTTATAAATGAAGGAATAAGCACGATAGATTATTGTATTCTGACACATCCGCACGAGGACCATATTGGCGGTGCGGATATGATTCTTGGAAGCTTTGACGTTAAGCGCGTAATAATGACAGACGTTGAGGCGACGTCATATGTTTACGAAAGGCTTTTGACCTCTCTTGAGGGGAGTGGAGCCGAGGTTACTTTGGCAAGGGTCGGAGACATATATAAGATGGGGGGAATTTCAATAGCAATTTTAGGGCCTGTCGACCTGGATTCCCAAACGGATTTTAATAATTCGAGTATCGTTTCAAGGATAACTTACGGCGATGTAAGAATGCTTTTTATGGGAGATGCGGAGCATTTTTCTGAAAAAAGACTACTAAAGACGATATCGGAAGTTGAATTTGACAGCGATTTTCTGAAGCTCGGACATCACGGCTCGTCAACCTCAAGCGGAGATGATTTTATGAATGCCGTAACTCCGTATATCGCTCTTATATCCTGCGGAGAGAATAATTCGTATGGGCATCCGCACAGAGAAGTGATTACTATGCTTCAGAAAAGAGGCATCGAATGCTTCAGAACAGATTTGATGGGGGACGTTGTGTTTGAATGTGACGGACAGAGAATTTATAATATTTCTGAAGATTAAAAAATCTGTACCGAATACCGGATTTAGGTATTTGGTACAGTTTTTTGTAAATCTAAAAAAAATTCGTTTATTTTTGAAAAAACACTTGACAAAAGAGAATTTATGGTCTATAATATGTAAAGTAATTTGCTTTACAGCTAAAAATGCAGGGTGTTGTTATGTTTGAAAAAAATTTGAATATCAGCTTTCTCCTTGATTTTTACGGAGACGTTCTTGCTGAACGCAGACGGGACGTTTTGCAAATGTATTATAACGACGATCTTTCTCTCTCGGAGATTGCCGAGGAAATCGGCATTTCAAGGCAGGGAGTTCGTGATATTATCAAAAAAGCGGAAGAGGAATTACTTTTCCTTGAAGAAAAGCTCAGCCTTGCGGGAAAATTCCTTATGGCACAGGAGCAGATAAAATCTGCATTAAGTATTGCAGAGTCTATTGAAACAAAGGACAGTGTAAAGCTTGACGAATTAAAAAAAGAGCTTCTTTTAATTTCCGAGGAGCTTAAATAATTCCCGAAAGGAGAATTTATGCCTTTTCAGAGTTTAAGCGAAAAGCTATCGAACGCCTTTAAGAAGTTTAAGAACAAAGGCAAGCTTACCGAGGCTGATATTAAGTCGGGTATGCGCGAAATCAAGCTTGCGTTGCTTGAGGCCGACGTAAACTTCAAGGTTGTTCGTGAGTTTATAAATAACGTATCCGAGCGTGCTGTTGGAGCAGAGGTGCTTGAGAGTCTTATGCCTGCACAGCATATCGTAAAAATAGTTAACGAAGAGCTTGTAAAAATAATGGGTGAGACCCAGAGCAAGTTGACTATTGACTCAAAGCCGCCAACTGTCGTTATGATGGTCGGTCTTCAGGGTGCAGGTAAAACAACCCACGCAGGTAAGCTTGCGGGAATGTACAAAAAGCAGGGAAAGCATCCCTTGCTTGTTGCCTGCGATATATACCGTCCTGCAGCGATAAAGCAGCTTCAGGTTGTCGGAGAGATGCTTGATATTCCCGTGTTTACGATGGGAGACGGGGTGTCCCCCGTTGAAATCGCAAAGGAAGGTGTTAAGTTTGCGGAGAAAAAGGGCTATGATATGGTCTTTATCGACACCGCAGGCCGACTTCACATTGATGAGGAGCTTATGAATGAGCTGAGGTCAATTAAGGCAGAGGTTAATCCCATTGAAATTCTTTTGACGATCGACTCAATGATAGGTCAGGACGCGGTTAACGTTGCGGAGTCCTTTAACGAGCTTCTTGACGTAACCGGTGTTATTCTTACAAAGCTTGACGGTGATACCCGAGGCGGTGCGGCACTTTCAGTCCGTTACGTAACCGGAAAGCCGATCAAATTTATCGGTACGGGAGAGAAAATGGACGCTATCGAGCCTTTCCATCCCGATCGTATGGCTTCGAGAATTCTTGGAATGGGAGACGTACTCTCTCTTATCGAGAAGGCGGAGCAGGCGTCTGACGAAAAGAAGGCGCTTGAGCTTGAACAAAAGATTCGTCAGCAAACCTTCACTCTTGACGATTATCTTGAACAATTTGAGCAGATCAAGAAGATGGGGTCTCTTGAACAGATCATGGGAATGATTCCCGGTATGAACATGGGACAGATGAAGGATGCCAAGGTTGATGAAAAGCTTATGGCGAGAACTCAGGCTATTATAAAGTCTATGACAAGGCTTGAGAGAGAAAAGCCTGATATAATAAACGCTAACCGCAAAAAGAGAATTGCTGCGGGCAGCGGAACGACGGTTGAGGAGGTCAACAAGCTTCTCCGACAGTTCGACCAAATGCGAAAGATGATGAAGCAGTTATCTAATATGAACCCCAAGAAAATGGGTAAGCTTGGTAAAATGATGAAACTTCCGTTTTAATTTTTGACGGATTTCTAATAAAAAATTATTTATAATATGGAGGAATACCAAAATGTCAGTTAAAATGAGACTGAAAAGAGTTGGAGCTAAGAAGAGCCCCTTTTACCGCGTAGTTGTTGCGGACAGCCGTTTCCCTCGTGATGGTCGTTTCATCGAGGAGATCGGATACTACAATCCTTTGACAAATCCCGTAGATATCAAGATCGACGGTGAAAAGGCTAAGAAGTGGATTTCCAACGGCGCTCAGCCCACAGATACTGTTAAGGCACTTCTCAAGAAGTCCGGTATCGTTGACTAATACGCGAACGGAGATTTGTGATGCTTGATTTGAAGGAAGTATTATACGCTATTTCTCGCTCTATTGTCGATAACCCCGATGAGGTGGTTGTCACACAGGCCGAAGACGGTGATACTGTAACTCTTACTCTTAGCGTTGCCCCAGATGATATGGGAATCGTAATCGGCAGACGCGGCAGAATTGCAAAGGCTATCAGAACTGTTATGAAAGCCGCAGCCAATACTGTGGGCAAGAAGGTAATTGTCGATATTCGATAATTGATAAAAAAGCTGTTGCCGAGCAACAGCTTTTTTATTTACAAGGGAGAGAATATGAATATTGAAGATTTAATTAAAGAATATGGGCTCGAATATCTCATAAGTGAGGCGGAGGATATCGAATATCTGACTCTTATCGCCAATAAAATATCGGCGAGAGATTTTTCCTTTTTCGACCAAATCGAGAGAGAGGTCAGCGAACTTTTCGTGTTGGCTGATAATAAAGAGCTTTGTGCTTTGATCGAGCAGTATAATAAATCTATTCGGATATTATCCGATACGGTTAATAAATATTGTGAATCCTTGCTTGGCGGCGGGGTTCTCTGGAGCAGCACAGAGACTGAGAGGGACGGCAAAAGGCTTGTTGCGGATTTTTATTTGCATATAGGCGAGATAGGCGAAATATATGAGAGGCTGACAGGCATTGAGCTTAATATAAGCGGGCGTCAATTACAGACGGAGGAAATTTTTGCATCCTTTGCGGATATTGAGAAAAGGATTGTTCTTTTGACTCTTCTTTTTGATATATTTAAGCTTGATAAAAAGAAAATAGAAGAGAAGAAAGCGGAATTGGTAGGCATAAATGAGCTTTTGCTATCTCAATCTGTAAGTATAAAGGATTTTCTTGCGATAACCTCGATTAACAGAGGTGAAATAGGAAACTACATCTTAAAAGCAGACAATGCCTCACGGGGAACCGAAAAAAATCAAATGAATAAAGACGAAATTATACGTTTGGGATTAAATTTGATTAAAAGTTTGGTTCAGTGTAAAACTTAAAATAATATTGGGCATAATATTTTTAGTTACAATAACGTAATATAAGAGGTGGAAAGTATGCAAAAATTATTGAATTACAGAAAATGTGCGATAATCGGTTGCGGATTCGTTGGAGCAACAACCGCTTATACTCTTATTGAAAGTAAGCTTTTTTCAGAAATAGTGCTTGTTGACATTGATAAGAGAAAGGCTATAGGAGAGGCTATGGATATGGAGCAGGGACTGCCCTTTATCTCGCCTATGAAGATATATTCGGGAGACTATAGTGACTGTGCCGATGCGTCTATAATAATTATAACCGCAGGAGCAAATCAAAAGCCGGGGGAGACAAGACTTGACCTTGTAAAGACAAACGTTAAAATTTTCAAGAGCATTATCGAGAGTATAACTGCGGTTAATCGCGAGGCTATTCTTCTGGTCGTAACAAATCCGGTTGATATTTTGACGTACGTAACCTGGAAGCTGTCAGGATTTCCGTCAAATCGCGTTATCGGCTCGGGGACAGTGCTTGATACGGCAAGACTTAAAACTCTTGTCGGTCAAAGACTCGGGGTTGACAGCAGAAACGTACATTCCTTTATTATAGGCGAGCACGGCGATAGCGAATTTGCCGTTTGGAGCAGTGCTAATATTTCGGGAATTGACCTTGATAAGTATTGCTCAAGCGCTTCGAATTGCACTTCTATGGAGACGCTGTACCCACTTTTCGATGACGTAAAAAACAGCGCATATCAAATTATCGAGGCAAAGGGCGCAACCTACTACGCAATAGCACAGGCCGTTAAGCGTATTTGTACGGCAATCGTCAGAAATGAAAATTCAATTCTTCCCGTGTCAACCTATCTTGATGGTGAATATAATCTTGGGGATATATGCTTGTCAGTGCCGAGTATAGTTGGTGTGAACGGTGTTGAAAGTGTTATAGAAATAAAGCTTGATGAAAAAGAAAGAGAAAATCTAAACAACGTTTCAGAAAAGCTTTCTGCAGTTATTTGTGACCTTTATTCAGACGGATTGATATAAAAGAATAAAAGATACGGGCTGTCGCTTCTGCGACAGCCCGTATTAATTAAATTAAAGCTTTAACTGTTCTCCGTCAGCGCCGGGGAGCAGAGATCCGCTTGCGGGAATTTTAATCTTTCTGTATCCC
>JAZRJC010000013.1:0-4082 GCA_045645605.1 Eubacteriales bacterium
CGACCTGCTGATTACGAATCAGCTGCTCTACCAACTGAGCCATTCTAGCAAAAAAATGTTAATTTTTCATGTCTTTTAGTATTATACCACCAAAAAGCAAAAAAATCAAGTATATTTTATAATAAATATTGATTTTTTTAATGATTTATGATATCATTAGTGTAAACGGAGGGGGCTTTTTCCGAAAAGCAACGGTTGTAAAATGAATTTATGTGATATAAAAAGCATCAAAAGCATAATGGGGGCCTTCGGGCTTAAATTTCGCAAGGAATTCGGGCAGAATTTTCTGACCAACGTTTCTGTGGTTGAGGATATTGCCGACCTTTGCTGCGACAGCTCGGATAGCACGATACTTGAAATCGGCCCCGGTATCGGAGTGCTGACGAAGGAGCTTGCCGAGAGATATTCAAAGGTTATTGCGCTTGAGATAGATAAGTCGCTTATCCCCGTTCTTTCCTATACGCTTGGGGAATACAAAAACGTCGAGGTTATAAACGAGGACGTTATGAAGACAGACCTTGAGGCGCTCCTCGCTCCTTATTTTGAAAAAGGACGCGTTTCGGTTTGTGCCAACCTGCCCTACTATATTACGACGCCTATTCTTATGAAGCTTATCGAATCGAGGCTTCCCTTTGATTCGATAACGGTTATGGTGCAGGCGGAGGTTGCGGACAGGCTTTGCGCTGATGCCGGCAAGGGAGACTACGGAGCTATCACGGCAGTTCTTTCCTATTACGGGGAGACAGAGCAGCTGATGAGGGTTAGTGCGGATAATTTTATTCCTGCACCGAAGGTGGATTCGGCGGTTGTCAGAATAAATCTTTACCGCGAGATCCCCTATAAGCCGAAGGACGAGAGGCTGCTTTTCAGAACGATAAAGGCGGCGTTTGAGCAGAGAAGAAAAACTCTTGCAAATTCACTCTCAAGCGGCTTTTCCGAGCTCTCAAAGGAGAGGATCGGGGAGATAATTTCAGAATGCGGGCATAGAGCTGATATAAGGGGAGAAAAGCTTTCGATTGAGGATTTCGTTGCCCTCTCGGACAGGTTTTACTGTGAGCTGCACGCCGACCAATAATCAATTAAGATACATCGGGAGAAATAAAATGAATAAAAATTTAGAAGCCATTTATTCTGTAGTTGAGGAATATTTTCATATAGGTGTTGAATTTCTTGTATTAGTTATAGAGATTATCGGTACCTTTGTGCTGATGTATTCCGTTATAACGGCACTTATCGGTTTTTTGAAGAAGGACGAGCACGCCCGCTTGAATCTGGCGGAGGGAATTGCTTTTGCGCTTGGCTTTAAGGTTGGCGGAGAGCTTCTTCGAACAGTAATCGTACGAAATTGGGAGGAGATGCTGATTCTTGGCTCGATTATTCTCCTCAGAGCCGCGCTTACATTCCTTATTCAGTGGGAAATCCGCATTGAAAAAAGAAATCAGTCACTCTTGCCGGCAAAGCCAAAGGACAAAAAAGAAAATAAAGAATAAACGAAACAAAAAGGCTTCCTCTGAAGAAAAGAGGAGGCCTTTTATATAAATTCAGAAGGCAATAATCAATAGAAGGTTGCAACCTCAGGCTCGGACTTTGTGGCAAACGACGTTTTGTCGGCATAAAGAACGGGGCCTTTTTTTCCATAAAGAGCGCAGTCCTCATATCTTATTTCGGCTATGACGCCGACCCATTCCCCGTGCTTTATGGAAGTCTTCTCGGGGAGACGGCAAACAAGACCGCTGTAGGCAATATCGTCCTCGCAGCAGCTCATGATCGCACGGCCTATTATAAACGACCTGTCGTCAAGCTGCTCGCTTCTTGCAACGATGCCCTTGAATTTTACCCTCTTGCCAATATACGACGAGAGATCCTCCGAGAGATCGCGATACCAAAGTGCATAATCGCGGTCGTCGATCTCAATAACGTCTGCATTTTTGTCAAATGGAAGCGGGTCCTCTACGTTGTCGTATTCGATTTTTCCGTCGGGATAATCATAAACGATTACGGCGCGGCGGTTTACTCCGCGGACGATTTTGTGAAATTCCTCTTTGTTGCATTTATTGCTGTCGGCACGGTTAAAGACAACGATTTCGGCATCAAGAAGCTTGTCGAAGATAAGCTGACGCATATTTGCGTTATAAGAGGAAAAGGTTTCGGAGTCAATGAAGAGCATTTGCTGGAAGATCGCCCAATCGGACGGCATACTTGCATAAAGCGTCTGCAGCTGCCACATACCGTTATATTCGATGATTATTCTGTCATATATATGCTCTTTTGCGATTTTTTCGAGGGCTTCCCTTGTAAGAGCATCCTCGCTCTCGATCTGCGAGAGATAGACGTTTTGACCAAAGAAGCGAGTGGGGTCGTATTCTTCAATTCCTTCCTCGCAAACGAGCAGAAGTATCTTGTCGCCCGAGTTGAATTTTTTATCCTCTAATGATTCTTGAATAAATTTTGTTTTTCCCGCTTCAAGAAAGCCTGTGAAAAGGTAAACGGGAAGAGTGTTTTGTGCGTTCATTATCATTATACCTTCGTTTATTTTGATTTTCCGTATTTAGTTATCGGTCATTTTCCAACGCAGAAATGAGCGAAGATCTGCGAAACTATATCCTCGGTAACCTCTCGTCCGTCAATCTCACCGAGCGATGACATCGCACTTTCAAGTCCGATACAGCAAAGGTCGAGCGCCTCACCGATATCAAGCGAGGAAACAGACAAGGAAACCTTTTCTATCGCCTGCATTATCGACGCATACTGACGTGCGTTCGTGAGGACGGCGTCCTCGCGCAGATTTATGCTACCGTCAATATAGAGCCTTTCGATAAGAGAGATAAGATCGCAATATCCGTCGCCCGTCTTTGCCGAGAGCAGAAGAGAGTTTTCAAAATTGCCGCATATCTCGGTCTTCGCGTCGGCATCAACATTTCCGTCGCATTTGTTAAGCACGGCGATGATAGTTCCGCTGTGAGATGTCAGTTGGCGGATAAAATCTCTGTCCGACACATCAAGCGGACGTGTTGCATCAAACATAGCGATAACTAATTCCGCGTCCGAAAGTGCCTTCTGCGCGCGCTCGATGCCGATGCTCTCAACCGCGTCCGAGGTTTCGCGAAGTCCCGCCGTATCGAAAAGGCGGAGAGTAACCTTACCGCAAGCGGCAGTCTCCTCAAGAATGTCGCGGGTTGTACCCTCAATATCGGTGACGATTGCGGCGTCCCGTCCTACGATTCTGTTGTAAAGCGAGCTTTTGCCCGCGTTCGTTCTTCCGCAGATTACCGTCCGAACACCCTCGGAGATTGCACGCCCCGTGCGGTAGGTTTCTGCAAGAGAGCGCAGCCTTTCAAAGCATTCGGCTGTTTGTCTTGACATTTCTTCGCGCGAAAGTGACGACAGATCCTCGTCGGGAAAATCTATTTTTGCATAAATGCTTGTGAGAATATTGCGGATGCTTTCGTAAATTTTTGTGATTTCCTTTGACAGAAGACCGTCCATTCCGCCACGCGAGAGCTGAAGCTGTGCGTGAGTTTGTGCCTCAAGCAGATTGCCGAGAGCCTCTGCCTCCGAGAGCGAAAGCTTTCCCGAGATAAATGCTCTTTTTGTGAACTCACCCGGCTCTGCCGCACGGCAGCCTGCCGCAAGACACGCAGAGAGGACGGATTCCGTTACAAGCACGCCGCCATGGCAGGTGATCTCAACCGTATCCTCCCCCGTAAAGGAATGGGGGGCGCGGAAGACGGTTGCCATTCCGTCGTCGATATTTATTTTTTCGTCCTTTTCTGCCGTCGGCATAAAAACACCGCCGTAAATTGTCATATTTGAGGGTATGTCAAAGAGGGTCTTGCCGCCCTTCGGCAGAAAAACCTTACTGCAATATTCGATAGCCTCGGCACCGCTTACTCTAATCATCGCAACGCCGCCAACACCGCGCGGAGTTGAGACGGCGGCAATAGTATCAAACACCTTCATCTGGAATTACTCCTTAAATTACATCTTGAATAGGATTCCGGCAATACATCCGACGAGCAGCCAAAGCGCAGGATGGAGCTTTGAGAGCTTTTTGAATCGGAGCAGAACGAAGATTACCGCAG
>JAZRJC010000014.1:0-5087 GCA_045645605.1 Eubacteriales bacterium
GTATTTAATGTTGAGATATATATAGTCCTCATTCAAAACTCTCGTCGTTCCGTCTGTATCTGTAACGGTTACCGTCCAGGTGTTGAAATCAATGTCAACG
The DNA here is from genome assembly GCA_045645605.1 of Eubacteriales bacterium. Lineage (GTDB taxonomy): Bacteria > Bacillota > Clostridia > Oscillospirales > CAG-272 > SIG710. The sequence continues at coordinate 101 of JAZRJC010000014.1, forward strand.
GTTTGCCCCTCGGTTGCGATAACTCTTTTTACGATAGCCTCGTTAAGAGCAGGAATATCACTCGTCTGATGAAAGACGATAATATCTCCGTACTCGGGCTCGTAACCGATGTTGCTGACAACGAGCATCTGTCCGTCGGCAAGGGTAGTGTCCATAGACGCCCCCGAAACCTTACAAAGCCTCGTTACGAAGGAATATAATGAAAGCACGATACAGGCTGCAATTACAAAAATTTCAACGTAGTCGAAAAGCTCGCGTGCAAAGGATCTTTTTTCTGTAGATTTTGAAGACGCTTCTCCCATATTCGTAAGCCTTTCTTATATCTCTTTTGTGAGCATATCCATAAGGGTGTAGCCAAAGGGAACGTATTTACTTTCCGCCTCGGCATTCGCCTCTGTAAAGGAATCAACGCCCGTGTATTTCTTTTGCGAGTTGTAGATCATAAAGGGAACGGGATCGATTGAATGTGTACGGATAGAGCAGGGGGTAGGATGATCGGGAAGCACCATAATTTTGAAGTCCTCGCCGCTTGATGCCAAATATTCATAAACGGGCTTCAGGATAAGCTCGGAGATCTTTTCTATTGAAATAACCTTGTTTTCGGTTTCTGCACGGTGACCGCATTCGTCGGGAGCCTCAACGTGAACGTACACAAGCTCTTTTCCTCGGCGGAATGCGTCGATTGCGGCATCAGCCTTGCCCTTGTAGTTTGTGTGAACGTTTCCTGTTACGCCCTCGACGTCGATCGATTCCATTTCGGCACAGATACCGATACCCTTAATCAGGTCAACTGCTGAAATAACAGAGGCATCAAGTCCCCATTTTTCCTTGAAGGAGGGAAGCTGTGGCTTCTTACCGGGACTCCAGAGCCATGCGGAGTTTGCGGGCTTCAGTCCACGACGGCGACGCTCCTCGTTTACGGGGTGATGATTGAGAATATCAAAGCTGTCACGCATAATCTTCAAGAATTCCTCTCCGCCGTTCTCGGTCTTCGGAAGATAATCTCCGATTCTCTTGCCCAAAATATCGTGAGGACGCATAAAATCGTATTTATCATTTCCGTTTTTGATTATAAGACAGTGACGGTAGCTGACACCGGTATAGAATTTACGAAGCTCGTTGCCCATTTTCTCGTCAAGAGCCTTTATGAGCTCATCAGCCTCGGCAGTTGTAATTTCGTCGGCGCTGTGGTCGAGAATGATTTTGTCCTCGTATTCGCCCTCGTCTGTGAGCGTAACGACGTTACAGCGGTATGCGGTGTCCTCGGGATTCATATGAAGTCCCATACTCATAGCTTCGAGAGGAGAGCGTCCCTTTGAATAAATCTTCGGGTCATAGGAAAGAATTGCTATATTGGCTGTATCGCTTTCGGGAACCATTCCGTCGGGAACGTTTGAAACCGTACCTACGTACGCCTCTTTTGCAAGCATATCCATCGTAGGCTTCTGGGCTTTTTCCATAGGAGTTTTATTGCCGAGAGCATCTATTTTCAAATCTGCCATTCCGTCGGGAATCAAAATCAAATATTTCATGGTAAAGAATCCTTTCTCTTGGTAAAAAGTATGTTCTTATATATTATATCACTAAAATCTCCCCGAGTCAATACGGAAAAAATGCAAAATAGAGGGGGGTGCAGATATTTTTTTTGTTGATTTTGACTCTTTTGTGTGGTAAAATGTGATTGATATCAATTTTACGAAGCAGAAAGGTCTCGGGAATGAAAGAAAAAAGAAGATATTCACTTACTGAAAGACTTGCCCTTGTTACGTGCATAATTCTACTTGCAGGGGCGGTGTGTATGACTGCCATATCTGTTGTGTTGAGCCCAAAAGCAGATAGGACGGAGGATTTTGGGCATAATTATGCCTTTTTTAATGAAAATTACGAGGAAAATATTTTTGAGGATGAGGCTTACCTTGCTCTTAACCATTCCGTTTTATACAAAAAGGGAGCTGTAACAACCTCTCTCGACCTGTCAAGAAAGCAGGAATTTGACGCACCTCTTATATTTCTTCTGGACTATATCGATACGGTAAAAAACGGAAGATATCAGGAGTATGATAAATTTTTCAGCGCCTTGTATTTTACCGTAAGCATAAATTCCGAAAAATTTACAATGCAAAGGATTTATGACGTTCTGATAGAAAATATAGGCGAGGAGAAAAAAGAAAACGGAACGAATATTTATACAGAATACGTGTATTCTCTTGAATATAAAATAATGCAAAATAATGGCACGTTCAGAGATGATATTGGCAGTGATTCTGTGAGGACACAATATTTTCTGATAACCGACAGAGAGGGAGAATTGCTTATAGATAACATAATCACCTATCAAATTTACAGCGAGCCCGAGGTCTCATTTTATCACGAGGTCATTTGGCTTTCTATTATTGTTTTGGCGGTTTTGTGCGCTGCGTTCACGATGAGAACGATTACTTTGTCCTTTGTTCCCGGAGCGTTTTTTGCGATGACGGTTGCATTTCTCGAGGGGGCTTTTGCCACACAGTTTATATTTTTCTTCTTAATTTCAGCGTTTGTAATTTTTGTAATAATTATTGCAAGGAAGAGGAAAATCGGGAATGAGAACAAGGAAGAATTTGTGAATTTAATTGATGAAATTGGTATAATTATTAAATCTGTCGGCACTGCTGACCTTGGAAAAATAAAGGCCGGAGGCAAAATTTATGAAGCGAAATCCAAGGGGAATCAGATAAAAGAGGGAAGCCTTGTGAGAATTATTGCCGTTGAGGGAGAGGTGCTTGTTTGTACAGACGATTTTTAACAAACTCTCTTGACCCGCAGGGAAATGTATGATATAATTTATATTGATATAGAATGAAAGGACGAATGGAAATGGAAATTACAAAGGATATAAAATACGTTGGCGTAAATGACCACGAAATAGACCTTTTTGAAGGACAGTATGTTGTGCCGAATGGTATGTCATACAATTCTTACGTTATCATTGACAAAAAAATCGCCGTTATGGATACCGTTGACGCAAGATTCACACACGAATGGCTTGATAATATCAGTACGGCACTCGGCGAGAGAATCCCCGATTACTTAATAGTTCAGCACATGGAGCCCGACCATTCTGCCAATATTGCAAACTTTATGAAGGTGTATCAGAACGCTAAAATCGTTGCATCGGCAAAGGCGTTTAAGATGATAGAGCAGTTTTTTAATATTGATTATTCAGACAGACGCATAGTTGTTGGAGAGGGAGATACGCTTTCTCTCGGAGAGCACACGCTCACCTTTGTATCAGCGCCTATGGTTCATTGGCCCGAGGTTATAGTTACCTACGATTCATACGATAAGGTTCTTTTCTCGGCAGACGGATTTGGTAAATTCGGTGCGTTTGATGTTGACGAGGATTGGGCTTGCGAGGCTCGCCGTTACTATTTCGGTATCGTTGGAAAATACGGCGTGCAGGTTCAGGCACTCTTGAAGAAGGCATCGACGCTCGATATTGAGCAGATCTGCCCGTTGCACGGCCCCGTTCTTTCGGAAAATCTCTCATATTACCTCAATTTGTATAATACGTGGTCATCTTATGAGGCCGAATCGGAGGGCATTATGATTGCATATACCTCGGTTTATGGCAATACGAAAAAAGCAGTTGTAGCTCTTGCCGAGAAGCTGAAGGCTAAAGGCTGCCCGAAGGTTGCTCTCTGTGACCTTGCACGTGAGGATATGGCAGAGGCTGTTGAGGACGCCTTCAGATATAATAAGCTGGTTTTGGCAACGACGACCTACAATTCCGAAATCTTCCCGTTTATGCGACAGTTTATCGATCACCTGACAGAAAGAAACTATCAAAACCGCACGGTTGCCTTTATTGAGAACGGCTCGTGGGCACCGATGGCAACAAAGGTTATGAAGAAGCTTCTTGAGGGAAGTAAAAATCTCAATTATGCCGAAAATGAGGTTACTATTAGATCTGCTTTGAACGAGGAGAGTGCGAATCAGCTTGAAGCCTTGTCCGAGGAGCTTTGCCGTGACTATATTGCACAGCATGGCGAGAACGCGAACAAGAATGACCTGACGGCTCTTTTCAATATCGGCTACGGCCTTTACGTTATTACCTCGAACGACGGCAAAAAGGATAACGGACTTATCGTAAATACGGTTACTCAGGTTACAAATACCCCTAACCGAATAGCCGTAACTATCAACAAGGAGAGCTATTCACACCACGTAATAAAGCAAAGCGGAAAAATGAATATAAACTGTCTCTCGACCGAAGCGCCGTTCTCGGTTTTTGAGACGTTTGGCTTTAAGAGTGGAAGAAACGTCAACAAATTTGAAAATTGCGACGTGCTTCGCTCGGATAACGGACTCGTTTTTCTTGCCAAATATATCAACTCGTTTATGTCGCTGAAGGTAGAGCAGTACGTAGATCTTGATACTCACGGTATGTTCATCTGCAGCATTACAGAGGCGAGAGTTATATCAAAGGCGGAAACTATGACCTATACCTATTATCAGAACAACGTAAAGCCGAAGCCCGAGACTGAGGGTAAAAAGGGCTTTGTATGTAAGATTTGCGGATACGTATATGAAGGCGACAAGCTTCCCGAGGACTTTATTTGTCCTCTCTGTAAGCACGGCGTCGCTGACTTTGAGCCTATTCAGTAAGCGGAGGGGATAGTATGAAGATAATGATTGCATCGGATATTCACGGATCTGCTTATTATTGCCGTGAAATGCTCGCAGCCCTTGATAGGGAGGGAGCTGACAAGCTTTTACTTCTCGGTGATATCCTTTATCACGGGCCGAGAAATGACCTTCCGCGTGAATATGCCCCCAAGAGCGTTATTGAAATGCTTAACGGAATAAAGGATAAAATTCTTTGTGTGAGAGGTAATTGCGACACAGAGGTTGATCAAATGGTGCTGGAATTTCCCGTGCTTGCCGACTATGCCATTCTGTGCGTAGGTGAGCGTGTTATTTATGCGACCCACGGTCACGTTTACAA
>JAZRJC010000015.1:0-2637 GCA_045645605.1 Eubacteriales bacterium
ACACTTCGACCTCGTCCTGCTCCTCACTCTGCATGAAGAAGAGCCGCACTACGGAGCAAATCGGCTCAAGAGATTCTTCAAGCGGTTCGTGAAGAAGTATGAATACTACAAGCACAGATACCTCACGGCAGATGATTCCACGATATGTGGAGATCGCACGGACACATACGCCATGAAGAAGAAGCTGAATGACATCGGCTTTGACTATGACGCGGTGTGTGATGAGATACGGAACGAGATGGAATGAAGAAAGGGGATGAAAAGTATAAAATTCAAGCGTAGCATAGTAGAACGGCTCACACCCCCGTGCATGGTGGTTGTTGAAACAACATATAGTGGCTACGGCAAAGCCTATATTTTATGGGGATATGACGAGAAAAAAGAAAAATATAGGCTTGTGAGTGTAAATGACCCCCATTACGAAAGATTTGTCAAAGGTAATTTTACGGTTGTTTGCGGTTACGAATTTGAGGAATTGTGAAAGGGAAAGCAGTATGAAAATTGAACGATGGCACGATGTGAAATGTAATTTTTGCGGGAGGTATTTGAGTACCGATTTTATGTGCGGTATGCAACCAAAAAGAGAATGGGCCGAACAGCTTGCAAAGAAAAAGGGATTTAAGACGAGAAACGGGCAGAATATATGCCCGGTATGCTTGGAGGAAAAGAAGTAACAAAACAGGGATAGGCTGCAGAGCCTATCCCCTTTTCCTTTTATTCGATATCACCAATGGCGACCATAATTTTGAGAATCCGCCAGTCTCTCCACCATATCGTGTATCTGTCTTTGATGAAAGCGACCGCTTCTTCCTCTGTGTCAAACATTCTGTCGAAGACCACGCTTCCGCCTTCGTTCCATTCTACTTTGTAGCCGATAATTTCATAATCAAACATTTTCTTTCTCCGTTCGTTGTTTGGGGTGTTCCCCTTTCGTTGTATATATTTTACCACATCTTGCGCAAGATGTCAATAACGGAATGTTGCACAAACTTGCGCAAGATATTTTGTGCGCTTTGTATATTGCGCAAGATATTGCCTGCGTGGTATAATATTACGTAATATGTAATGGAGGAAAATCATGGAGAAAGAGAAATTCAACGCTACGGCGTACAAGAATCAGTTTATTGCGGAGGCGTATGACAGAATCAATCTGACTGTGCCAAAAGGAGAAAAAGAACGAATACAAGCAGCGGCGAAGAAAAGCGGAGAAAGTGTAAATGCGCTGATAAACCGAGTTTTGTTTGAAGAAGTGGAACGGATAGAAAAATGTGACTCCGTGTGACTAAAACACACATTCTGTGACGAAACAATGTTGATTGTGACTGTTTGATGATATATACTGTATAATGCAGAAATACAGAAGAAAACGAAGAAGCACTGTCTCTCACCGGGGGCGGTGCTTTTTTGCGTCCAAATAGCCAGTGATGTTCTCTGTGTGACGTGTGGGGACATCATCAAATACCACCTCCGGGGCGGGGAGCTGTTACCCCGCCTATGGCTATTACATAAGAAAGGGGGAAGCATATGCTGACAGCAAAGCAGGAACAGTTTGCACAGAATATAATCAAGGGAATGAGCCAAGCGGATGCATATCGCTCCGCCTACAGCACAGCAAGGATGGCAGACAAAACCATACATGAGAACGCAAGCCGTCTGGCGAACGATAGCAAGGTGGCAGCAAGGATAGCGGAATTGAGGGGGCAGATACCCACGGAGAACATTATGTCCGCTCAGAAGCGTCTGGAATGGCTCACAGAGCTTATCGGCAACGAGGAAGTGTACACAAGCGATAAACTGAAGGCTATCGACATCATGAACAAGATGCAGGGTGAGTATGTGCAGAAGGTGCAGGCTGAAGTCACGAATGCGGTAAACATCAGTATAGAGTTGAGTGATGACTGATGGATGTCAATATCAAGATAAGCAAGCAAGTCTTTAATGATGTCTATCTGCCGTTCCTCGATAATTGGGACAGATACCTTGTATTCTACGGCGGCGGCTCGTCCGGCAAGAGTTACTTTATCGCACAGCTGCACATCTACAGACTACTGCATCCAACGCGATACAATCTGCTTGTGGTGCGTCAGACAGGCGATACCAACAGGCGATCCACGTTCCCTCTGCTTAAGCAGGTGATCACAAACTGGAATCTCTCGGATCACTTCAAGGTCAACGAGAGTGACATGAGGATCGTGTGCAAGCTCACGGGGAACGAGGTAGCCTTCGCGGGACTGGACGATGTTGAGAAGATAAAGTCAATCACATTTACCAACGGAGAGCTTACGGAGATATGGTGCGAGGAAGCCACAGAGATGCAGGAGGCGGACATAAACCAATTAAAGGTGCGTCTGCGAGGCGGTAAGTCGAAGAAGCAGATCATACTGAGCTTCAACCCGATCAATATACAGCACTGGATCAAGGGACACTTCATCGACAGCGGACTGGCAACGGTCTGCTTTTCTACTTATAAGGACAACAAATTCCTCACGGACGATGACCGCAAAGCATTGGAGGATCTTCAGTACACGGATGAATACACCTACGAAGTGTACTGCCTCGGCAAGTGGGGCATCCTCGGCAAGACTGTGTTTGATGCAAGGGCGATCCAAGCGCGGCTTGAGACGATACCGAAAGCCA
>JAZRJC010000016.1:0-4793 GCA_045645605.1 Eubacteriales bacterium
GCTATCATCTTCCGCTGCTCCCAAATCCGTTATTTCCTCGCTCCGAGGATTCGTCAAGCTTGTCCACCTGAATAAGCTCTGCCTGATATACGATCAGCAATACAAGCTGTGATATCTTATCGCCTGCATTGACCGTATAAGGCATTTCACCGTGGTTATAGAGCTTCACGGCAATACTGCCGGTATAGTCCGGATCAATAAGCCCGGTGGAGGTTATATCGTACTTTACGTTCAATCCGCTTTTCGAAACAAGCAATCCGCAAAGTCCCTCCGGGATCTCTATATGTACACCCGTGTCTATCGTGACCGAGGAAAGCGGCGGTATTTCTTTCGTGATCGGCGAATACAAGTCAAATCCTGCATCCATCTTATGCGCTTTAGTGGGCATCCTCGCCCCTTCGTCAAGTGTAATTTTGATCTGTGTCATTCGTTTATTCCTCCTTTAGCGACCCTTTTTGAGTCTTCTGTAATCCGTACCCTCGAAAAGGAGCACCTTGTACTCACCGAAAAGACGGGATGTTATTCTGCGCTCATACTGTTTTTCAAGCTGTGTGTACGGTAAATTTGTGCTTATTATGGTGGGACGTGAACCTACAAGGCGAGAGTTTATCAAGCTGTAAACGTTGCTTATTGATATGCGGTTTGCGACCTCCGTCCCAAGATCATCTATGATGAGCAGATCGCATTCGTAATACTTCTCTGTGCTGTCCTCCTCGGATGCTTTTGAAAACCGCTCCTTTTCAAAATCCGTGAAGATATTCGGTGCGCTTTCGTATATTACGTTGAACCCCTTGTCTATTGCCGCTTTGCCTATCGCTGTGGAAAGGTGCGTTTTTCCCAGACCCACGCCTCCGATAAAGAGCAATGACGGGGAAGCAAGCGAGAAGTTTTCCGCATAGCTTTTGCAGATATCGTAATTCTGCTTCATGGCATCGTATGGCGAAGAATGGAACTGACCCGAAGGTGCATTCTTGAACACGCCGATATCGTAATTCTCAAACCCTTGTTGCTGTGCCAATGCTCCGAGACCGCTTTCCATGAAGCTCTCTTTGTTCAGCGCATTGCGGAGGCAGGAGCACATATTTATTCCCACATATCCCGTATCGTTGCATTTCTCACAATCGTATTTCACCGAGGTGTAATTCGGTGGATAGCCGTATGAGACGAGCAGACGTTTCTTCTCGGCTTGCAAGGCTTGATTCTCCGCTTCAAGCTTTGCCATTCGCTCTTCGGCATCGGGATATCCTAAAGCCATTATGGCATATACCATGTAGCTTGTATCCGCAAGCTTATCGTCAATAGCCTTGATATCCGGGTATCTGTTCTGTATCTCGATCCGTCTCATTGTGGCAAGTTCCCTTGCCTTGATGGGCTTCTGTTGGAATCTCTCCATGACCTTTGCTATGGTCTTCTTGCTGTAGCTCATGCTTTCATTACCCCGTGTCTTTCCTTTTCAACTGCGGCTCTGAAAAAATCATCAAGAACGTATGTACCCGGTGTACCGAGTGTGTTATCAGGTTCGTCATCGTTGTACTTGCCTTCAAATACCTTCACCATGTTGTCCTCGTTTATCAGCCAATCGAAGTCTGCTTTCCACCGTCTGCGATTATCACCCTTAAGAAATGGTGTCGCCTCCGCTTGACGGAATAGCTTCTCGATCTGCTCCAATGACGATGTGTGCAGGACCTTGTCAACAGCCTCTCTCCTTCGCTGTGTGAGTGTCTGTACGGGATTCAGAGAGAGACATATCGTGTTGTACAAGTCAACCACTTGTTCCGCTTTCACGAGGGGGGGAGGGGTGGAAAAATCGTCCTTTTCTTTTCTCTCCTTTTCTTTTATCTTTATCTCTTTATCTTTCTCTTTCTCTAGTGGAAAATTTTCCACCTTTTTTGCGTTTTGGGGTGGAAAATTTTCCACCCTATTTTCCACCTTTGGGGTGGAATTTTTTCTCCCGTTTTTCTGTTTTTCCTTCTTTACGGCACCGTAGGTCTGTGACCCGATAAGGCTGTCGAATTCGCTGATGGCGAGGAATCCGTCTTCGTTCTCGTACAATAATCCGATTTCTTTGAATATCTTTAACGCACTCTTGACGGTTGATAAGGAGAACCATTTGCAATCCCTTTGTATCTTGTCGGCATCGTACTTGACGGTAAGCTCTCCTAACTCTCTTGCGAGCACTCCGTTTTGGTTAATAGTCTTGAGACACAGCATCTGATATAGTACAACAAGATTAGCTCCGTTTTTCTGCCCCATCAGAAAATCTACGGTGTCGCTCGTCATCATTCGATCTGTGAGCTTGATCCAATACAGCCGACCTTTATCGTATTCCGCCATTGCTTCACCTCCTTTCTTACGGTATGTGTTTTTGATTTATTCTGTGACCTCTCCGGTCTCTGTGTTGATGTTGCCCGGTGCCTCGTTTGTATCCGTTACATCGCTGTATTCCGACTCAAAAACTGTTGTATCGGGAGCCTCATACATGTCTTTATTTATTTCAACTTTTGTTGTTTCATCTGCTGAGATCTGACGAACAAAATCTGACTTCATCGGCGCAAGTTTCAGCACTTTTTTCAGCACTGTTTTCTTCGCCATTTCATCGAATGAACTCTTCCACGGAGAGAAAGAAGTCTTATATGCTTGGCTGTATTTCTCTGCGTGTAAGAGAATTGCTTCAACGCTCATTACCTCGAATCCGTAGCCTCCGTCCTTCGTTTTGAACATGGCGTAATACGCTATCGTTTCGCCTCTGTCTTTCATTGCGGGACGGTGCACAAGCTTAGGCTCAAGACCGTATTCGTATTCGAGATAATCGTTTTTGCATATCTCGTGAGCCTGTATAATGGCTATATCTCCGCTTCTGTAAGCAAGATCTATTAAGCCTTTGTATCCGATCTGAAACTGTACTTCATCAACGCCTTTGTTCTTGAAGGGTATCAAAAAACTTTGTTGTAAGCTTGAATTCGGTTCAAGTCCGAGTTGCGCAGCCTGCATCATTGCTCCGAGGAAGCTCTTCGGCGTACAAGCTGCCAATTTTGGATTTACGGATATTGCAGAAAGCACCATTCTTGTAAATCTTTCGGGCGTTATAACGCTTGGCAAAGCCTTTGCTATCTCTCCCTCCATGCTCTTGATGTACTGTTGCATGGTCTTCTTTTCTGTGTTGTTGGTAGTAGCTACCTTGTTCTGAATTGTTCCCATAATATTTATCCTTTCTATTTTTCACTTACCTTGAATGTGCGGTAAGATGTTGTCTTGTAATAATCGCTTAAGTCTATGTTGGGGTAATCTGTGACGAATTGCTTGAGATCGAATGTTTCACGTGTTGTAGAACCCCATGTTACCTTGAATCTGTCGCTTTCGCCTCTGCTTGCCTCTCCTAAGAACGATTTAAGCTTATTTGCCGCTTCGTTCTTCAGATTGTCAAGCTCTTTGATTTGCTTTGAGATTGCCGTATATTGCGATAATATCGCATCGTAGGCGAATATGTCGACCGTCTCTCCGTTGCTGTCAGGGAAGAGAGTTGATATTGTGTCGGAGGTTGAATCGCTTCCGTCTGCCGGGGGAGGTGTGTTGTTCTTAACGTGGGCGTAGAATTCGCCTTCCGCTTCCATCAGGACGTTGATCTCGTCCTCGTCTCTCTCGATGCAGAACCACTTGAAGTCCTTGTTTCCGATCAGAACTGCAAGAAACCATCTTTTCGCCCCGGTGATAGCCATGCTATGCACACATTGTGCGTAGAAGTTTGTGGGATACTCACCACCCTTATACTTCTTTAAATTAATGGAATCTGTATACTTACATTCAAGCCCCGCATCCTCGCCCACTATGTCACGGTCTATATTGACGTGCGCCCACGGGTACAGAGGGTTATATATAATGTTGTTGCAACGGCGCACCTTCTTGCCCGTTTCCGCTGCGAATTTACGTGCGATGAAGTCCTCCATGAAGGTCCCGACTTCAGTTGCAAGGTTTCCTGCAAATCCTGCAACCTTACCCGTTTTCTCTGCCCATAATGCGTAAGGGCTTACAAAGGCGTTTAAGCCTACTACCGCCGCCGCATCGCTTCCGCCGATGGTCTTGGAGCGGATCTCAAGCCACTTTTCATGCGGCATATTAACTGTTGATATTAAGGTTAGATTTTTGGATAGCTTCATGTTCGCTCCTTTATCCCCATTGTTCAGCCATAGCTTTGGCTATTCCGGGGAATGTTTTACTTCTTACTTTCGCTCGTTCTTCTTTTGGTAAGCTCATTGTGTTCATGTGCCACGGGCTATCTGTGCCTTTTCCGTTTTTATAGCTAATGATATTAGGCTCAACAATGTTTGTCGGCGTTAATTTTGGCAAGCCTTTCAACCAAAGGCACGTTGCTTTTCTTTCGGGATCTCCAAACATATACGGATGTATTATTTGGTCGGGCTTCCTAAACGCCGTTGACATGTATCCTATTGGATTTTCGATTGCGATTCTTTCACAATCGGCGTTTGCAAATGTCATGAAAAAATCAACGGCTCTCTCTCTCTCTCGAATGCGCTCTATTGCTTTCTCACCGTATCGCTCAACGTTAAACCATCTGTTTCCGGTAACTGTTAAATAGGTGCACGTGGGAAAAGCTAAGATCATATCCCATGAGCCTTTAATCGCATGAGCTTCTCCGTTTGCGGTGAGGAAGACAATTCCATAGAACATACTGCTGATTTGATGCGGATTCAATACATCCAACACATCACCTTGTATATGCCATTCAGGATGACCGCCGCTACATTCTATGATGTCGCACGAATACGCTTCATGTC
>JAZRJC010000017.1:0-15153 GCA_045645605.1 Eubacteriales bacterium
TAACGCTTGATATAAAGAGAGGCGAGGTCGTTTGTATTATCGGTCCGTCGGGCGGTGGAAAGAGTACTCTTTTGCGTTGCCTTAACCTCCTTGAGGAGCCTACAGACGGACACATCTATTTTGAAGGCGTTGATATAACCGATAAAAAGAGCGATATCAATAAGCTTCGTCAGAAGATCGGAATGGTTTTCCAGCAGTTTAATCTTTTTCCGCACATGACGGTGTTAAAGAATATCACAATTGCTCCGATAAAGCTTCTCGGAATGTCAAAGGAGGCAGCGGAGGAGGAGGCTATGGCGCTTCTTGCCCGTGTCGGACTTACAGAGAAGGCACAGGCCTATCCCAATCAGTTATCAGGCGGCCAAAAGCAGAGAATTGCCATTGTCCGTGCACTTATGATGAAGCCCGACGTTATGCTTTTTGACGAGCCGACATCAGCCCTTGACCCCGAAATGGTAGGAGAGGTTCTTGACGTTATGAAGAGCCTTGCGTCATCGGGTATGACTATGGCGGTGGTAACTCACGAAATGGGATTTGCAAAGGAGGTTGCAGACAGAATTCTTTTCGTTTGCGACAGAGGAATTGCGGAGGAGGGTGCTCCCGACGAAATCTTTGAAAACCCCAAAAACCCAAGAACAAAGCAATTTTTGCAAAGTGTACTTTAATCATGGAGATGGATTGAGTATGGAAAATAGCGTAATAATTATCGGAGCAGGGCCTGCGGGTATTTTTACCGCGATAGAAATGATAAGGAACGGCTCGAAGAAAAAAATTACAATTATAGAAAAGGGAAGGGCGATAGAAAATCGCCATTGTCCCAAAAAGCAAACGAAGGAATGTATAAATTGCAAGCCCTATTGCCATATTACAACAGGCTTTTCGGGTGCAGGTGCATTTTCCGACGGTAAGCTTTCACTAAGCTATGAGGTTGGAGGCGACCTTCCGAATCTTGTTGGTGCGGACGTGGCTCAGGAGGCTATTGACTATACCGATAAGATTTATCTCGAATTTGGTGCTGATACGCATATTGAAGGACTTGAAAACACGCTTGAGGTCAAGGAAATCAGAAAAAACGCTATTAAGGCGGGATTGAAGCTTGTTGACTGTCCTATTCGTCATCTCGGAACTGAAAAGGCACAGGATATTTACTACGCAATCGAGCAATACCTGATCAAGAACGGTGTAGAGATCCTTTTTGGAGTTGAATGTAAGAATCTTATTCTTGAGGATGGCGTTTGTCACGGTGTAATTATCGAGAAAAACGGTCAGGCAACAGAGATGAGAGCCGAGCACGTTGTCGTTGCAACGGGACGCCGTGGTGCAGATTGGCTTGAAAAGCTTTGTGCGGAGCATAATATAGCACACGCTCCCGGAACTGTTGATATCGGTGTTCGCGTTGAGGTTCGCAACGAGATTATGGAAAAGGTCAACAAGGTGCTTTACGAGGCAAAGCTTGTCGGCTATCCTCACCCCTTTAAGAATAAGGTCAGAACCTTCTGTCAGAATCCCGGAGGCTTTGTAAGTCAGGAGAATTATGATAACAATCTTGCGGTTGTAAATGGACACTCTTATAAGGAGCTGAAATCGGATAACACGAATTTTGCAATTCTTGTTTCGCATAATTTCAGCGTTCCCTTTAATCAACCGATTGAATATGCTCAAAAGGTTGGCGAGCTTACAAATATGCTTGGTGCGGGACATATTCTCGTTCAGAGATACGGCGATATTCTCGACGGAAAAAGAACCTGGCCGAAGGAACTCGCACAGTCAAATCTCCGCCCGTCTCTTCCCGATGCGGTTGCAGGAGATATAACGGCTGCAATCCCTTACCGTGCGATGACTAACATTATCAATTTCATTCAGGCTATGGACGAGGTTGTGCCCGGAGTGGCTTCCACCGAAACACTTCTTTATTCCCCTGAGCTGAAATTTTACAGCAACAGAGTTAAGATGGATGAAAATTTCAATACGAACGTTATGGGACTACACTGTCTCGGAGATTCAAGCGGATGGACACGCGGTCTTATGATGGCATCGGTTATGGGTGTTCTTATGGGACGCCGCTTGGTGTAATTCAATAATAAAATCCACTTCATTGGTTTTTGCCTTTGAAGTGGATCTTTTTATAGATTTTCTTTTATTTTGTCGGCGAATCGTCCGATGCCCTCGGTCGAAATTGTTGGGATAATAAATTCGCTGTCTTCATTTACTTTGCTTGAATTAAGAATTGATTTTACGATGAATTTATCAATGCCCCTTTGTTTATCGAGCTTTAATTCTCCTCCGAAGCTGTCAAGAAGAACAGCTGCGTCGGAAGCACCCCTCGGAAAAGCGTTTTTAAGATATTTGTCGGTGTTATCGGGGAATCCGTTGCAGATAAAATAAGCCGTTTTTTTGTTCTTTATCTTGTCGAGATTTTTTGCTATGAATTTGTAGGCGACCTTATGCAGCCTTCCCATTCTTATGCTTCCGCCGACAACGATAAAATCAAATTCGAGCGGATTTGGCTCCTCGACTGAAAGGTTTATAAGAGAAACTCTGTGAGAGGGGAATGCGTCTGCCAATTTTTTTGCACAAATCTCTGCCGTTCCCGTTTTCGTTGCGTATGCAATTAAAATATTCATATTTTCTCCAAGTTAATTGATAATTCCGCCGCCGATAACTATGTTTCCGTCATATAGGACGACGCTTTGTCCACTCGTTATCGCTCTTTGAGGTGTGTCGAAGGTGACGCGTATCTGACCGTCTTCAATCATCTCAACCGTGGCAGGCGACGCTTCGTGGCGGTATCTGACCTTTGCCATAACTCTCATAGGAGATAAGAGTGTGTCAAAAGGAATGAAATTAACCTCTCTCGCAGTCAGCTCGGAGGAAAACAGATCGGAATTAAGTCCGAGCGTTACTGTGTTTTGCGCCATATTTTTTCCGAGAACGTACATCGGCTGACCGAGAGCGATGCCAAGACCTTTTCTCTGTCCAACGGTATATTTAACAGCGCCCTCGTGTAATCCGAGAATATTACCTTCTTTATCGAGGTAGTTTCCGACGTGCGGGACAATCTTTTTGAAGTCACAAATAAATCCGTAAAAATCACCGTCGGGGATAAAGCATATATCCTGGCTGTCCTTCTTTTCTCTTACGGGAAGCTCAAGTGCATAAGCTACGTCGCGCGCCTCTTCCTTTGTCAGATTTCCAAGAGGAAATTCGCTCATCTTAAGCTGCTCCTGAGTCAGGGAATAGAGAAAATAGGTCTGATCCTTCTTGGGATCCTTGGCTTTTTTCAGAAGATATCTTCCGGTATCATTCTGCTCAATTATAGCATAGTGACCGGTTGCAATCTTGTCAAAGCCAAGCTCCTTCGCCGCATCAATCAGCGCCCCGAATTTGATATGCTTGTTACATAAAACGCAAGGATTTGGGGTGTCGCCCGAAAGATAGCTTTCAATGAAGCCGTCAATTACGTATTTTTCAAAAATCTCGGAATAATCATACGTCAAATGCTCGATACCCAAAATATCGGCGGTGTTTTTTGCGTCAATAAGGTCAGCGTCGGGTGAGTCACAGCCGTTTTTGTAAAAACGACGGTCGGTTTTATCAAACATTTTAAGTGTGACGCCCGTGGCATTTCCGTATTTTTCCTTGATTAGCCTTGCCGATACTGCAGAATCAACTCCGCCGCTCATGGCAACCATATATTTTTTCATAAGTATCCTTTATTCTCCGGAATCGTTATATAGTGAAGCAAACTTGCCGTCCTCACGCAGCCCCTCGAAATTATGCTGTCTTAAAACTTCGTAAACTCCGATTGCCGCAGCATTTGAGAGATTGAGACTCCTAAGCGTATCTCTCATAGGTATTCTTACGGCGGTGTCTATGTTTTTGCAGATAAGCTCCTCGGGGAGCCCGCGCGTTTCCTTGCCGAACATCAGGTAGGTGTTTTCGGGATATTTCACCTCTGTATGATTTCTCGGTGCTTTCGTGCTGAAATAGAAAACCGAAGCTCCCGGATTTCTTTCATAGAAGTCGTCGAGGTCTTTGTAGTAGGTAATGTCGAGCTGATGCCAATAGTCAAGTCCTGCACGCTTCAGCTTTCTATCATCGATTTTGAAGCCGAGAGGCTCAATCAGGTGAAGTGACGCACCGGTGGCGGCGCAGGTTCTTGCGATATTTCCCGTGTTCTGAGGAATTTCGGGCTCAAGAAGTACTATATTTATTTTGCTCATTTTAATCTCCAATGGGTGAATTACAGTGATATATTAGGTATATTATATTACATTTTTTTATAACTTTCAAGATTATTTAATAAATTTACAAAATTTATATAGTTTTTTTCGGCATTTTGTAGTATAATAAATATGATTATACTTTTTCATAGCAAATGAAAGGAAAAAGAGAATGGGACTGATCAATAAAATCATAGGAACATATAGCGAGAGACAGGTTAAGAAAATATCCAAAATTGCCGACGAGGTCGATGCACTTGCGGAAAAATATAAGGCTATGACAAATGCCGAGCTGTCGGCTGTAACCGATACCTTGAAGGAAAGACTTTCAAATGGGGAGACGCTTGACGATATTCTTCCCGACGCTTTTGCCGCGATAAGAGAGGCTGATTACCGCGTTCTCGGTAAGCGTCCCTTCCGTGTGCAGGTTATCGGCGGTATTATTCTTCACCAGGGAAGAATTGCGGAGATGAAAACGGGTGAGGGTAAAACGCTTGTGGCAACTATGCCTGCATATCTTAACGCGCTTTCGGGTGACGGAGTCCATATCATCACGGTAAACGATTATCTTGCAAGACGAGACAGTGAGGAGATGGGCAGAGCGTATGCCTTTATGGGACTTAGTACAGGCCTTGTCGTTCACGGACAGAGTGCTGCGGAAAAGAAGGACGCGTACGCGGCTGATATTACTTACGGAACAAATAACGAGTTTGGCTTTGACTATCTTCGTGATAATATGGCTATCTACAAGAGCAATACGTCTCAGCGCGGCCATAATTTTGCAATCGTTGACGAGGTTGACTCGATTCTTATCGACGAAGCGAGAACCCCGCTTATTATTTCAGGCGAGGGAGATAAATCAACAGACCTTTACGACAGAGCAGATGCTTTTGTCCGCAAGCTTCGCAAGTTTGTGATCAAGGAGCTTGACGATAAGAAGGATAATGACGAATACGATGCAGATTATATCGTTGACGAGAAGGCAAACAACGCTGTTCTGACGTCAGAGGGCGTTCGCAAGGCCGAGGCATACTTCAATATTGAAAACTTAAGTGACATTGAAAACGCAACGATTTCGCATCACATAAATCAGGCGATCCGGGCGTACGGAAATATGCACCGTGACGTTGACTACGTAGTTCATCCCGAGGAGGGGGTTGTGATAGTTGACGCCTTCACAGGCCGTCTTATGCCGGGCAGACGTTATTCAAACGGCTTGCATCAGGCAATTGAGGCAAAGGAAAGAGTCAAGATCCAGAAGGAAAACAAGACCCTTGCAACGATTACCTTCCAGAATTACTTCCGTATGTATAAAAAGCTTTCGGGTATGACCGGTACGGGGCTGACGGAGGATCTTGAATTCCGTGAGATTTATAACCTTGACGTTGTCGAGGTTCCGACAAACAGGCCTATGATACGTCTTGACAGAAATGACGTAGTTTACAAGAACACCAAGGGTAAATATAAGGCGGTTGTTGAGCAGGTGAAGGCTTGTTACGAAAAGGGACAGCCCGTGCTTGTCGGTACAGTTTCGATCGACAAATCGGAGGAGCTTTCAAAAATGCTCAAGATGAACGGCATAGCACATACCGTTCTTAACGCAAAGCTTCACGATAAGGAAGCGGAAATAGTAGCGCAGGCAGGTAAATTCGGCGCCGTTACCATCTCAACCAATATGGCAGGACGCGGAACCGATATTATGCTTGGCGGAAACCCCGAGTTTATGGCAAAGAATGAGATGCGTAAAGAGGGTTTCTCGGAGGAGATGATCGCTATGGCGACGGGAACTGCCGAAATTGACGATGACGAGGTAAAGGCTGCCCGTGAAACATTCCGCACGCTTTATGAAAAATTCAAGGCGGAAATTGAGCCCGAGGCAAAGAAGGTAAGGGAAGCAGGCGGTCTGTTTATTCTGGGTACAGAGCGTCACGAATCAAGACGAATCGATAATCAGCTGCGCGGACGTTCCGGAAGACAGGGAGACCCCGGTGAATCAAGATTCTTCCTCTCACTTGACGACGACCTTATGCGTCTTTTCGGAAGCGAAAAAATCGAGAGAACTATTGAAATGCTGAAATTTCCCGAGGATATGCCGATAGATGCGAAGATCCTTTCCAATTCGATCGAATCTGCACAAAAGCGTATTGAGGACACGAACTTCAAGCGCCGTAAGAACGTGCTTACCTATGACGACGTAATGAATCAGCAGAGAAATATTATCTACAGTCAGCGTCAGGCCGTGCTTGATGGCGAGGACGTGAGCGAAACTATCAAAAAAATGATTGTATCCTCGATTGAGGAAACCGTTAATTCCTTTACGACGGCGGAGACGGCTGAGGATTGGAATTACGATGGACTCCGTCAGCACTACAAGGGGATTCTCACAACCGACGACGATCTTCGATACAGTGCGGATGATTATAAATCTCTTGAGAGAGAGGATATTTCCGAGGTGCTTTGCGATAGAGCTATGGAGCTTTACGAAAAGAAGGAGGAGCTCTTTGGCGAGGAGGCATTCCGCGAGGTTGAGCGTGCGATTCTTCTTCGTAACGTTGACACGAATTGGATGGAGCATATCGACGCTATGGACGACCTTAAGGGAAGTATCGGACTTCAGGCATACGCAAACCGCGATCCCGTAACCGAATACAGAATCGTGGGTGCGGATATGTTTGACGAAATGATAGACAATATCCGTCAGAATACCGTTCGTATGATCTTGTCTGTTGTTCCGCGTCCCGAGGGAGAGATAAAGAGAGCAGAGGTCGCGAAGCCTCTTATCGAGGGCTTTGCTAACGGAAAGCCGCCGAAGGGAACTAAAAAGGTTGGCACAACGGTCGTTCGTACCGAGGCAAAGACAGGACGAAATGATCCTTGTCCCTGCGGAAGCGGTCTTAAATATAAGAAATGTTGCGGTGCAAATAAGGCAGACGGAGACGCTTAAGTATGGGCTTTGGTATAATCTTTTTCGGATATATTTTAACCTTTTTTATGACACTCAATATCTATGGCTTTGCCTTCAGACTTCTTGGCTGTATCATTCTTATGCACGGACTTCGCGGCGTTAAGCAGTACGAGCCTCAGTATTTCCACGCGGAAATATCGATCGGTGTTGCAGTCATTTTTGCGATGACGGAGGCTTTGTCTGTAGTTCTGGGAGAATATTTTGGGTTATTCAATTCTGATATCTTAAAAAATATTTCTACGCTTTTGTTTTCGGCGTCGGCTGTTGTATTTCATTTTCTTTTTAATAACGCAACGGCGACACTTGCCGGAGAGGTTGAAAATCGAAAGGTGCAAAAGAAGGCTGTGCGCAATTCTGTTTTTGTGCTTGTGCAGATAGCCTTGATAGTACTTACTGCAATTCTTTATTTCTTAAAGATAAATTTGGTTAATTACGTCTTTATGACGTCGGTCATCTTCTTCTTTTTGCTTCTTTTGTTTCATATTTCACTTATCTACTCTTGTTATAAGGAAATCTGTCCTGAGGGGGACGAGGAAGCACCCGCAAGGCCGTCAAGAATAGGATTTCTTAATAAATTGTGGGCTGTGACAGAGAAAAGAGATAATGAAATTTATGAAAAAACAAAGGCTTATGCCGAAAATCGAATTAAGATTGACAACCAATTAAAAAAAGAAAAGCGGGAAAGAAAAAACAAACGGAAAAATAAAAAAAGGTAAGGAGCTTATATGGAAAAGGTCAAAAAAAATCTTGGACTTGGAAGCCTTATTGCAGGTTTTATGTTTTTGTTCAATCCCGACGTCTCCATAGTAGATATCCTTCCCGATTTTATCGGATATCTGTTTATAGTCGCAGGGCTTACGCAAATATCTCCTCTTAACGAGGATATTGAGGACGCGAGAAAATGCTTTGTCCGTGCGGCACTGCTTAATTGCGTGAAGTTTTTGCTGATTTTCGTTTTGTTTGGTGCATCGTCGTCAAACGACGTTCCCGTCAGCCTTTTACTCTACGCATTCGTAATGGATATTTTTGATTTAATTTTCATAGTTCCGGGTTACGTACGGCTCTTCAAGGGAATTATGTATCTTGGTGAGCGTCTTGACAGCGATTACGTTCTTTATCGTAAGCCACTTCGGCAATTACCTATTCCCGAGGGCCTTCCTGATAAAAAAATCAGGAAAATTAAAATGAAGAACGCGAAATACAGATATCAGTTCGATAACGCAAAATCTACAACCGAAAAAATCAGAAAAATGACGCTTGTTTTCGTAATTGTAAAGGCTATAGGGTCTGTTCTTCCCGAAACGCCCTCCTTAATTGACGGCAAGTCGGCAAATTCGGGCGTCAATTACTATGATTTTATCGGTCTTTACAGAATATTTTCGATTTTCATCGTTTCGGCGGTGGGCGTCGTTTGGTTACTCAGAATAATCAATTATTTTATAAGGGTTATAAAGGATAAAAAATTTATCGGCGCACTCACCGAAAAATACAACAGCGAGATATTACCAAACAACTCTTATTTTATAAGAAAATACATAAAGCGCCTCTTTCTGTTTTTAGGGTTTGGATGCTTTGCTTGTATTGATTTTTATATTGACGATGCGTTTGTTATAACAGACGTTATAGCAGGCCTTTTAGGGTATCTGACAGAGTGGCTCGGAGCGTTTACGTTTATCGATTTTAATATTGACAGTTTGAACTCTGTTCCGGATTTTTTAGCGGCAATACTGTTTATAATTGCAGCTTCGCAAATCAAAAGGTGCGTTAGCCGAAAATCCTATATAACGGCAAGGGTCTGCTCCTGGGTGTATCTTATATCGAGTGTAGTCTATGCATATAAAGAGGGAAGCTTTAACAGCCGCTTTGCTCCGCAGGCAATTTTTCGAAGGGCAGAGGCATACGACGCATATATCGAGATGATTATTTTCACCGTTATTCAAGGGATATGCTTTATTGCGGTATCATTGTCTTTGATTTTGCTTGTGCGTGAAATTGTAAAGAGCTATACGGGATATTACACCAAGGGCTATGACTCGATAAATCCGGAGGAAAAAGCAAGGGAGCTTCATTCTGAGCTTATGAAGCCGTTTGTATTAGTTCTGCTCTTTACGATAATTTCCGCGGGTTCGGGAGTTCTTTATTGGTGGGGCGTTGCAGGAAATATGAGGGCGATGTGGATTATCGATATGCTTGCAACAACGCTTTTTGCAGTTTTGTTCGTTTACGGTACTGCTGAAATATCCAAACAGATTGACAACAAATTTATGCTTTCATAGTATAAATAAGCATAAGATTGACAATACTTTCAGTGTAATCAATTATTGCGCTTGTAATAGTTTGATTAATAATTGAAAGGGGCATAGTTATGCAGAACAATAACCAGAAAAACCAGAACAATCAGAATAACCAGAATAATCAGAACGGTAAGAACCAGAAGAACGACGCCGGCAACAAGAACAACCAGAACAATCAAAACGGCAAGAATCAAAAAAATCAAAAGAACAGCTACGATATCTAAAATATTCAAGAGGTCTGCACGAATTATGGTGCAGACCTTTTTACTGATTTTTTATCCATTGATAAAGCTTATAGTTGACATTTATGGTCTTATATGGTAGAATTAAGAAGAATTCAACTTAACAATTAAGCTATATCTATGAAAGGATGCCCCTTGAGGGTAAAAACGAATCGATGGAAAGAGAAAACCTGAAGAGCCGTTTGGGCTTTATATTATTGTCGGCGGGATGCGCTATCGGCGTAGGTAACGTTTGGAAATTCCCATATATGACGGGATTATATGGCGGCGGAATGTTCGTTATGTTCTATTTCCTGTTTTTGATAATTATCGGATTGCCTATACTTACAATGGAATTTTCCGTTGGACGAGCAAGTAAAAAAAGTCCGGCTATGGCATTCAAGACACTTGAGAAGCCGGGACATAAATGGCATCTTCACGGATATACCTCACTTATCGGAAACTATTTGCTCGTAATGTTTTACAGCACGGTTTCGGGCTGGATGCTTTATTATTTTTACCTTTCATTGAAGGGCAGCTTTGTGGATGCGACAAACGAGGCTATAAAAGAAACCTTTTCAAATATGACGGCAAATCCCGAAACCATGCTTTTATGGATGGCTATCGTTGTTGTGATAGGTATTGCCGTTTGTGCTATCGGTCTTCAAAAGGGTATTGAGAAGATATCAAAGGTAATGATGCTCCTTCTGCTTGGAATTATTATCGTCCTTGCAGTTAACAGTATTCTTATGGATGGATCCGGAGAGGGTCTTTCCTTCTATCTTTTGCCAAACGTTGAGAGAATGATGGAGATAGGCGTTGTCAAAACGATAGTTGCGGCTATGAATCAAGCCTTCTTTACACTCAGTCTCGGTATAGGATCTATGGCAATTTTCGGAAGCTATATAGGAAAAGAAAAGTCACTACTTGGCGAGTCGGTAAATATCGTTGTTCTTGACACCTTCGTTGCGGTTGCATCAGGACTTATTATCTTTCCTGCCTGCTTTTCCTTCGGAGTCAGTCCCGATTCGGGTCCCGATCTTATTTTTCTCACTCTTCCGAACATCTTTGCCAATATGTCGGGCGGAAGAATCTGGGGTAGCTTGTTCTTCTTGTTTATGTCCTTTGCGGCACTTACAACGATTATCGCAGTGTTTGAGAATATTATTTCCTGTGTTATGGATACGTTCAATATATCAAGAAAAAAAGCCTGCTTTATCAATCTGTTTTTGATAATTGCACTTTCTCTCCCCTGTGTTTACGGCTTCGGTCCTTTTTCTCAAAAGCTTTTGTCCTTCCTCGGAGAAGGCTCAACAGTCCTTGATTTTGAGAGCTTTATTGTTGAGGCTGTTCTTCTTCCTCTCGGTTCGCTCATCTTCCTTCTTTTCTGCGTTTCGCGATACGGCTGGGGCTTCAAAAATTATATGGACGAGGTTAATCAGGGAGAAGGCTTGAAAATGAAAAAATGGATGCAGGGATATCTCACGTACATTCTTCCTTTCATTGTCATTTTCATTTTCCTGTTTGGAATTTACGACAAATTCTTTTAATATCACAAAACGGCTGACGCAATTAGCGTCAGCCGTTTTTATTTGAATAGCGGTCTTATTTGTTTTCCCGAGAGCGCCTCTGTGAGCGTGTCAACGAGAAGCGAAAAATCTGCAACCAAGGAGTGGGGCTTTTTCTCAATATCATCCTGCTTCATAGGAACGAAAAATACGTTTTTCTTTTGCAATAATGCCGCAATATTCTTGAGATTTGCACTCATAGCATCGTTTGAGGCAAGAGCGATAATAAGCGGTCTGTCCGAGCGCAGATGTGCCTTTGCCGCCATACAAACGGCGGTATCGGTTATTCCGTTTGCAATTTTTGCAAGGGTGTTACCAGTACAGGGGGAAATGATGAGCGCATCGAGATTTATTTGAGGTCCCAGAGGCTCGGCAGTTTTTATCGTGTGAATTATGGGCTTTTTGGTGGTCGAGGTCAGCTTTGCAACAAACTCCTTGGATTTTTGAAATCTCGTATCTGTTTTATATGCTGTCTCACTCATAATAGGCAGTACGTTATATCCAAGAGATACAAGGCGCTCAAGCTCCATGAAGGAGCTTGAAAAGGTACAAAAAGAACCGCAAAATGCATATCCTATCATTACGAATCCTCCTTATTTGAAAGATTCTCGGTTATAATTTGAAGTATAACGTCGGCAGCACTCTCGGGCGCGTATTTACCCGGTATTCCTCCGCCGTCAATATATTTACCGCCGAGCTTTGACACAAGACGGGTGCACGCACCGTAAGGGACTGAGGCAAGCTCTAAATATATTGTATTGTTAAAAATATTTACGTCTGCGCTTGCGTCATCAAAAATTCGGTTCGGAACTGTGTTGATGATGGCGTCAAAGCAGCATTTCTCAAAAAATTCAAGTTTGTTGCTTTCCGAATTTATCCTAACGGGAATAAATCCGTTTACCTCGGCCATACAGAGTGATTCCTCTCTTCTTGCGGCGACGTAAACTATGCCCCCGAGAGATTTCAGCATATAGGATAGCATAGAGCCTATCCTTCCGTAACCGCAAACGAGAAAACGTCCGTTATCAATAGCTTTGCTCATCTCTCTCATCAAATAGAAGACCGCGCCCTCGGCGGTTATTTTTGCGTTTTTTACCGTGAACGCTTGCTTTTCGCAATAATCTACGTATTTAATGCCACGTTCCCCAAGCTTGCATTTGAAATCATCAGGAAAAAGGCCTCCGAAAACTATCGTTTTATCATGAAGCTTATTCAGAATATCAGAAAGCTTGATTTTCTCGTCACCATTCAGATAAACACCGTCGCGGGAAACGGGGACGGGAAGTATTATTCCGTGATTTTCCCCGAGGGGTTCAAATTGGCTTCTCAGTGGTGAAGCGCAAAATCCGAGGCTCTTTAATTTTTCAATTATTAAAAGCTGCCTGTTGTCTTGTGTGGCAACAGACAGCGGAATTGTAGTATTTAGTGTCATGGATTTCTCCTTTCTGCCATTAATATTTTATGCAAAAAGAA
The DNA here is from genome assembly GCA_045645605.1 of Eubacteriales bacterium. Taxonomy (GTDB): domain Bacteria; phylum Bacillota; class Clostridia; order Oscillospirales; family CAG-272; genus SIG710. The sequence continues at coordinate 12,745 of JAZRJC010000017.1, forward strand.
GCTTTGTGTTACTTACTGCGGGAGATGTTTATAAACTCGGTATTTTTAATAATTACGGTGTCGTTTTCCGAAAGCTCGTTAAGCGAAGAGTGCCAGACCTCAAATATCTCCTCGTCGGCAAATGAAACAACCTTTATTTTGTCTTTTTTCTTGAATTTTACATTCAGATCAAGTGACCTTTTGCTGACTGGGCCGTGAGTGCCGAAGATTAGATATTCTGCGTCGTCGGAGGGCTGATCGAACTCGAGATATGACGAGGAAAAATATTTAGCGGAAATATCTCCCGAAAGGTCGATTGCAATTATCGGGTGCGTTGAGCGTTCTATGTAATCCCGCTTGATTTTGATATTCACACTGTCAAACAACGAAAATTCATCGTTTTTGTCATAGGTTGTTATTTCGATTCCTTCTTTTTCGGCGGTCTCTGTCAGGTCGAGAAATACGTTCTCCTCCTTTTCGTTTATCGGCAACGGGACGACTACGTGTCGGACTATATTTTTCGCAATCAGCTTTCTAAAGGACGGAACGTTCTTTTGATGTAGATGAGTCAAAATATAAACGTCAAGCTCGCAAAAGCCGTCCTCATAGGAATAGTAAACCGCCTCACCGAGCTTTGAGCTTGAGCCGTCCGAGATGTCAATAATAGCATTTTTGCCGTTGAAGTCTGCATAAAAATATTCGTTACTTCCTATCACCCTATAGGTCATTTTGACCTCGTCCGTCCTGAACGTATAATAATAGCAAGCAGTAAGTGACAATAAGGACAAAAATGCTATAATCGGAAAGATAATCTTCCGCCTTAAATTTACGAGCAGAAGTACAAAAATAACTATGAAGGTAATTGCTAAAATGACAGCAACAAAATCGTATTTGAGTGAAACGACAATATTTTTAAGACTTGAAAAATATTCGGATATAAGCAGTGCCGTCTCGCAGCATTGGTCGATCAAAAGTGAGACGATATCCCCGACGTGCGGAATCCAAAAGGTGAGCAGCAGGATAGGAGCCAAATACAGCAATACCGTAACGATAGGCAGCTCGATAAGAGTCGCGAGAGGACCTATAAGAGAAACGCTTCCGAAAAACGCCCAATTCAGAGGTAGGGACATAAAAACCGCAACGAAGGAAATCAAAAGACAGTCAATAACATATGCTAATATTTTGCCGAGAATATTTCCTTTCTTCAGATTATACGTCAACCTCGATATCGTCGGAGCAAATACTATGATACCAAAGCAGGTGGCAAAGGTGAGCGTAAGACCGGTATCATAAATCGAGGATGGAGAGAGAAAGCATATTAAGGCAACCGTAAAAGTAAGAGAGGTCAAGCTGTCATAATCCTCGCGAAGTATTTGCGAAAGATAGAGAAGGATCAGCATGATGGCAGAGCGGAGTACTGATTTTGTTGCACCGCAAAGCAAGGCGTAAAAAACGACGAACGCAAATATAATCGCAATTTGCAGCTTTTTATTCACCTTCAGCTTTTCGGTCACCAAGCTTATGGCATAAACCAAAATAGTAAAATGCGTACCGCTTACAGCCAACAGATGATATATTCCGCAACGCAAGAAATCACGTTTGGTTTCATTGTTAAGCTCACCCTTATTACCGAGAGAAAGTGCACTTAATAATTGTGCGTTTTCCTCTTCAAGACAGCTCTTATAAATTGACGTTAGCTTTAACCTTATTTTGTCAAAGAAAATTTCAAAGCCCACGTCGTCCTCGCTAATAATCTCGATTTTATCTCCTGTGTTGACCGCCTTCAGATAGATGTTTTGCGAATTGTAGTATTGCTTTTCGTCAAATGAAGCCGTAGCTTCAAATTGCTCAAACGAGCATTTTGTCCTGAAGAGAAAGCCGGGCTGTAAGTCGGACGCAAAATCGCATTCGTAAACAACCGTCATATTTACGGTTTCATCGCCGATTTTGTGCAGATCCACCTCGAACGTGGAAAGAAAATCGCTTGAGAAAATCCGAGAGGTAACCGTGCCCTCGATCACGTCCTCGTTATTAAGATGTTTCGAGAAAAGCTTTTCCTTTGATGCGTTATATAAGGTTGCCTGACCTAAACCGATAAATAGGGCACAAAAGACTATTGCTAAATAAAAAAGCGGTTTTGGCCGCTTCCGAAAATATAGTGCAATAAATATTATCGCAGAGAGTAAGGAAAGAACGGCAAGTACACCCGATGAAAATATACCCAATAATCTTCCGCCTGCAAGTGCCAACAGATAGACGAAGCAACAGAGTGCAAACGGCTTGCGAAACAACAGATTTATAAGCGTCCCTCTTTTCTTTTTGCGACATTTCGACAACAGACAAATTTTAACACATTTATATAAGAATGTCAATGCTTCGACAGTTGATAGACTTTATTTTTCGATTTGACAAAAACTATTGACAAAGGGA